>JAVKLI010000060.1:0-5960 GCA_031539425.1 Bacteroidia bacterium | reverse complement strand
CTAACAATAAAAATTTGTAAAAGTGTAGTTGATTTTTTCATAAAATGAATAAATAATAATGTGTTACAAAGTAAACACATTATTTGTACGTTGTTTTGTTTAAATTAAATTTTATAAACAAATTTATATGCCTGTTAATTTAAGTACTTGTAAAATGATTTTGCTACACCGTTCTAAATTCTACTACACCGTTTCTTAATGGTAAACTTTAGCTTTATCAAATAATTGCGTTTTTTTTTACTAAGTTGCTGTGTCTTTTTAAATTGCTCGTCTCAGTGTCTGAAATACATTGACCTTTTTTAAAGAGACAAATTAACTTTAAAAATGATAAAAACAGACAAAATAATTTAAAAACAATGGCAACAAGAACACAATAAGCGTGAAAAAATAAAAGAATATCTACTTACTACTGTTGACCATTTTATTAAAGCGTCTAAAATTAGTTTGATGTAATAGGAAAGCTTACAGTGGGTTATTTAACCTAACTCCTAGCAAGTTTTTAAGCGTAATGCAGTAGGTAACATGGTCCTATTTATAGATTTACCCAACAAAACGTGGGATATTTTTAGGAAGAAAAAAACGGAGCCAATTAAATAAACTCAAATGTAGATAATACCCCTGGCTTACCATCTATTATGGCTACATTATGTTCAAAGTGAGCAGAAGGTTTTTTGTCGGCTGTAATAATCGTCCAATTGTCTTTTAATTTTTTAATATTTCGAGTCCCCATATTTATCATGGGTTCTATGGCAATTACCATACCTTCTTTTATTAATGGTCCGTTACTTTTTTTTCCAAAGTTAGGTACTTCTGGGGCTTCGTGTAAACTTTTGCCAATGCCATGCCCTACTAATTCTCGCACCACACCATAGCCATTTTTTTCGGCATGGTTTTGAATGATCCAACTTATATCTCCTATGCGGTTTCCAGCTTTAAATTGCTCAATGCCTAGTGTTAAACATTCTTTTGTAATGTCTAATAATTTCTGCACTTCTGGTTTGATATCTCCTACAGCAAAAGTATAGGCGTGATCGCCATAATATTTATTTTTTAATACGCCGCAATCTACTGATATAATATCGCCTTCATTTAATGCTACATTTGTGGGTATACCATGCACCACGGCTTCGTTTACAGAAATACATAAAGCGTTAGGAAATCCATACATACCTTTAAAAGCAGGAATGCCACCATTATCTCGAATATAGGTTTCTGCCAACGAGTCTAAATAAAGAGGTGTAACGCCTGGTTTTATTTCTTTAGATAATATGCCTAATGTACGAGATACCATTAAGGCAGATTCACGCATGATTTCAATTTCTTCTCGTGTTTTTAATATGAGCATTAAGTATGTGTTTCTATAAAATTAATATTGTGGGTACTTAGTTCTGTAAGTAATGGTTTGTAAATAGCCTGTTGGGTGGGTATTTGCACACCATATAATTGAAACTGTTTGGTAATAAAATTTTTAATGGTTATAGCTAAAGGCAAGCCTACTGTTTTTGCCATAGCGGTATGTATTTCGTTGTCGCCTTTAATAACTAAGGAAGAGTTTATTTGTTTTTGAACGCCATTTAAACTGTATCCAAATTGATGTTGCATCACAATCATATCTTTATCTCCAGGCTGTAGTTTCCATTTTTCTTCTAACAAATGTTGTAACAATGCGGCTGGCGTACCTTGTTTGAGAGTGATACGCTTATTTGAAAACAATTCTAAATACTCAAACATGTGTAGCATTTCAGGTGTTAAACTGGAAGCAAAATAAGTGCAAAAATACTCTTTTACGTTTAAACCTGATTTAGGTAAAAAGGCTTTTATTAAATCGGTATAGGTAAGCTTATCCGTATTGTAAATTATAGATGTATCGTCTGTTAACCCCAGTTTAATAAAAATATCCCAAGCTTTGCAATATCCTTTTGGTCTAAGAGTTCCACGCAACAATGTTTTTATTTTATTTAAATGATAGGGTTCTTTGTAGTTCATGCTATCTCTATTAGCGTAGCCATCAAAAATACCGATGCTATCAACAGTAATTTGTTCTATTTGTGTAAATAATCGATTGTAAGGAATAAAGGTTAATTCGTTATTATTTAAATACTGAGCTGTACTTTGCCCTGCTAATACTACGTTTTTTGGATTCCATGAAAATTTATATTGCCACGGGTTGTCAAGTGTGCTTTCTGGCGCTACCAAGCCACCGCAGTAAGATTTAAAGGTGTGAATTTCTGCGCCTTGGTTACGGAGTTGATCTATAATTTGCATCGCCGAAGCGTGGTCAATTCCGGGATCTAAGCCGCATTCGTTTAATAAAATTAATTGGTTTTGCTTTGCTTCATTATCAAAGCTTTTCATTTCGTTGCTTACATAACTGGCAGTAGCTAAATGTTTTTTATGCTGCATGCAGGCTTTTAAAATGCTGCCATGTAAAATAGCTGGCAACATTGATATTACAAAATCTGATTGTTGAATTAAATCATTTTTTAATTCATCATTTGATAATGAAAATTCAACAATAGTAAGAGGTAAGTGTAAATAAGTTTTTAATTTTTGCTCTACCTCTTGTTTGTTAGTATCAGCAATGGTAAGATGCCATTGGTATTGAGCGGCATTTTTTAAAAAATAGTCAATTAAACTTATTGCTGATTTACCTGCACCAAATAATAATAGTTGAGTCATAAAGATTGTTTTTATGCTGTTACTTTAAAAATATCTTTTATAGAAAGTGCTTTCATTTTAGCAGCCTCTATGGTTTCATCAATAATGGTAATGTGTCCCATTTTTCTGTATGGTTTGGTTATATGTTTACCGTACAAATGTAAATAAACGCCTTTATACTTTGTTAGGTTGCTCATGCCGTCGTATTTTGCAGGTCCTTCGGCGTTTTCACTTCCAATAACATTAAGCATTACGGCAGGTTTAACAATACTTGTATCCCCTAATGGCATATTTAAAATGCTACGTAAGTGTTGTTCAAATTGCGATACATAATTTGCTTCTATGGTTTGATGTCCGCTGTTATGAACCCTTGGAGCCATTTCGTTTATTAAAATGGTACCATCTTTTTTTATAAAATATTCTATAGCTAATGTTCCCACAATATTTAGTGCTTGAGCAATTTTAATTGATAAGGTTTTTAACTCTTGTTCTTTGTTGGATTTTAAATCTGAAGGAGAAAACAAATAATCTACCAAGTGCGCTTGGGGGTTAAAAACACATTGCACAGTTGGGAAACATTTTACTTCGCCACTTTCGTTTCTATTTACAATAACAGATACTTCCTTTAAAACCTCTACTTGCATTTCAAGCACACTGGGTGCATCAAAGGCATGTTCTATTTTTTCTACAGAGGTTAATTTAACTACGCCTTTACCATCATAGCCTCCAACTCTTAATTTTTGAAAAAACGGAAAAAAATCTTTGTATTTAGAAATTTGATTTTTACTGTCTATTAAAAAAAAATCGGAAGTGGGTAGCTCGTTATTTTGAAAAAATATTTTTTGTAACCCTTTGTCTTTGCAAGTTTCTATTACTTGAGGTTGAGGGAAAACTTTAACACCTATTTTCTCCAAATCAAATAAGGCTTCGGTATTAACGTTTTCTATTTCAATAGTTACAATATGTTTGTCTTTTCCAAAATCGTATACCGTTTGGTAATCGGAAAAAGAGCCGCAGACAAACTCTTTAACTAAGTGTTTGCATGGTGCGTGTTTATCGGGATCAAGAATGCTAATATTTAGGTTATAATTAATAGCTTCTTGAATTATCATTTTACCTAACTGCCCGCCACCCAACAACCCAATTTTAACTTCGCTTGGTTGAAAATGCTCCATACAATTAGACAAAATGAAATACTAAATAAGTGAACTTAAGCTTTAGCTTTTTTTGTATCAGTTACTTTGGATTTTTTTGCAGCTAATTTTTTCTTATGCGTTGGTCTAGTTACGCCATTGCTACCTACAGAAATTTTACCACGTCTTGATTTTTGATCTCCTCTACCCATAATATTTGTTTGTTTATATTTTTATGGCGTTAAAAATAACGAAATTAATTTAGCTTTTAAGGCTATTAAAAGCATTTTAATAACATTGTATTAACTTATTTTTTTTGCTTATCATAAGTTTAATATACATTTTGAAAGGATATTTAAAAGAGGTATCAAAACAAATATTAACCAATATAATTAATAAAAACAAAACCATTTAATTTATTGGAATAGATAAGCAGTTTGTATTTAAGAATGGGGGAGCTTACAGATTGTAAATACAATATTTATTTGGCTTAAATATTCGTAAAGGTTTAACTCTGTTGTTTGGCAAAATTTTTAGAATGGCTTTAAATAATATTTTAAATATTTTATTTGTGTTTTAAAGCCTGTTCTAAGTAATATGGCTCTAGTTGGTTAAATAATAATTTTGTAAATACGCCTTGTGTTTCATATATCACAAGATCTTCTGCTATAGGCACAATATTATTATTGATAATTTGTTTAGTAATTATCCAAATAGTGAGGTAAGGCTTAGTGTGTTGAAATTGCTTGATGTGAACTTTTTGTTTTATAAAAAGTTTATGTAAGCAAATATAATTTGTTACAACTTCATCTAAGTTACTTGGGTAAATAAAAGTTAATATTCCATTATTGATTAATAATTTTTCTGTAGCGCAAATAAAGTTTTGTATTGATAATGTTGTGTCATGTTTAGCGATTTTATTAACCTCTTTGTTAGATAATAATGATTCTTTAAAAAATGGAGGGTTTGAGATGATTAAATCAAACTTGGTGTCAAAATCAAATAAAGAGACATCTTTATGTATTGCAGTAATTTGATGATTTAAATTATTATAGTCTATATTTTTAGCACATAAAATAGTTGCGGGCTCATGAATATCTATAGCAACTATTTTTGCTTTAGTATTTTGTGCAAACATTATTGATAATACACCCGTACCACAACCTACTTCTAAAATTGTCTCGGCATTTTTTAATAAAGCGTGATTTGCAATATAGCTTCCAAAAATACAGGTGTCATGTGTTATTTTAAAAGTTGAGTCATCTTGTTGTATCAAGAAATTTTTAAACTGAAAATTTTTTGATGCCATTTATTTTTTTTAAATAGTAAAATGGAAATTAAGGCATTATAATATTAAATAAAAACTTAACTCAACATTTTAATGCATTTTAAAAGAGCCTCCATAAACGCATCAATTTCTTTTTTGGTATTGTAAAAAGCTAATGATAATCGAATAGCTCCTTTTACTTGATAATATTCCCAAACAGGTTGGGTGCACAAATGGCCTGTGCGCACCGCAAACCCAAATTGATTTAATAAAGTTCCTACATCTAAATGATGTAATCCTGCAATGTTAAAAGATATAACAGGCACTCTATTAGCAGCTTCACCGTAAATACTAAGACTAGGAATTGCTTTTAATTTTTCTAAGGCATACTGAAGCAATTCTTGTTCGTAAGTATAAATTTGTTTTAGTCCAATTTGCTGAATATATAAAACAGCTTCGGCTAAGGCTATAGCGCCTGATATATTTGGCGTTCCGGCTTCATACTTTAATGGTGAGCTTGCAAAAGTAGTGTTTTGTAAATTTACTGAAACAATAGTGCCTCCGCCAGATTGGTAAGTGTTAAATTGTTGTAGCCATTTTTCTTTTGCATATAGTACCCCAATGCCTGTTGGCCCAAATAATTTATGCCCACTAAAGGTATAAAAATCACAATCTAAATTTTGAACATCAGGTTCAAAATGCGGCACCGCCTGTGCGCCATCTATTAGTATAGCAACTTGAGGATTTGTTTTTTTTATACCTTCTATAATATGTTTTATAGGATTTACAGTACCTAAAGTGTTAGAGGCATGGGTAAGCGCTACAAGTTTGGTTTTACTAGTAATAATGTTTGATAGTTCTTGTAAATTTAACGCTCCAGATTCTGTTATTGGGACATACTT
>JAVKLI010000059.1:0-6867 GCA_031539425.1 Bacteroidia bacterium | reverse complement strand
GCATATTACATGGCGGCATCAGATTTAGAGAGGGGTTTCAAGTGGGGCTTCGCTACAGTGCAGGTTTATTACAAGTAAATAAAGCTGAAACTGGTACAAATCAAACGATAAGCTTATATATACAAGTTGGCGTGTTTTAAATTTGATTTATTTGTTAATTGTGGATATACCAATAGTTGTATCTTAATAAAAATCATTTTAGTTGAAACGCATTTTTAGAAGACGACTTATAAAAAATGAATTTCAATTTTATAAATTAAAGTATATTTACCGCTTGTTTTTTTAATCAATTATGCCTCATCAAACCAAATATATATTTATAGCAGGGGGCGTTTCCTCTTCACTAGGTAAAGGCATTATAGCCGCATCATTAGCTAAACTTATTCAAGCAAGAGGATATACAGTAGCAATTCAAAAATTAGACCCGTACATTAATATAGACCCTGGCACCTTAAACCCCTATGAGCACGGCGAATGCTTTGTTACAGAAGATGGAGCCGAAACAGATTTAGATTTAGGGCATTACGAACGTTTTTTAAATATACCTACAAGCCAGGCAAATAGCATTACTACTGGTCGTATTTACAAAGCTGTTATAGAAAAAGAACGTGCAGGCGCTTACTTAGGAAAAACTGTTCAAGTAATTCCGCATATTACAGATGAAATCAAACATAGAATAAAACTACTTGGTAACGATGGTAAATGCGAATTTGTAATAACCGAAATTGGCGGCACTGTAGGTGACATTGAATCGCTTCCGTACATAGAAGCAGTTAGGCAATTAAAATGGGAGTTAGCAGACCAATGCGTTGTATTATTTTTAACCTTATTACCTTACCTAAAAACATCGGGTGAATTAAAAACCAAACCTACTCAACACGCAGTTAAATTACTATTAGAACACGGGGTACAGCCTGATGTGTTAATTTGCCGTTCGGAACACCCTATAAACGAAGATATTAGGCGAAAAATTGGGCAGTTTTGTAACGTATCTAGCAAGGCTGTAATTGAAGCATTAGATGCAAAAACTATATATGAAGTGCCTATTTTAATGGCAAAAGAAAAATTAGATGAAATTGTTTTAAAAAAATTACAAATTTTAAAACCAGCTAAATTAGAATTGAAAAAATGGAATCAATTTTTAACTGCCTTTTACAACCCTAGTAAAACTATAAACATTGGTTTAATAGGTAAGTACATAGAACTTAAAGATTCTTATAAATCTATAAGTGAAGCCTTAATACACGCAGGCTCAAAAAATAATTGTAAAGTTCATATTGAATGGATACATAGCGAAAGTATTACCTCTAAAAATGTAGTAAATAAACTTAAAAATCTACAAGGTGTAATTGTGGCACCAGGCTTTGGAAGTAGAGGCATAGAAGGGAAAATAGATGTGATTAAACATGTACGAGAAAATAACATTCCGCTTTTAGGTATTTGCTTAGGAATGCAATGTGCTGTTATTGAATTTGGTCGCAATGTGCTTAAATTAAAAGATGCTTCGAGTACAGAAATAAACCCCAAAACACTGCATCCAGTTATAGATATTATGGCTCACCAAAAAGACATCACTAAAAAAGGCGGCACTATGCGCTTGGGGTCTTATAAATGTAAAATAACAAAAAACACTTTAGCAGAAAAAATTTATAAAAACGCTGTAATAAGTGAAAGACACAGACACCGCTATGAATTTAACAACCAATACTTAGAGCAATACAAAAAAGCGGGTATGATTTTTTCTGGCATAAATGCTTCAGAGCCATTAGTAGAAATTGTTGAGCTCTCATCACATCCATTTTTTATTGGTGTTCAATTTCATCCAGAATATAAAAGCACTGTAGAAAACCCACACCCTTTATTTATAAGCCTTATTAAGACTTGTATGTTAAAATTATAGTTAATATTAGCTACAATGTGCTAACAAAAAACAGACGTTAGTAAAAATATTCTCACCATTTAAGAATAATATTTCTATATTTGCGCCCTAATTTTTAAACTAGTTGGAAGTTGCAAAGCTAAAAACTAATTTATTTTCGGGGTGTAGCGTAGCCCGGTATCGCGCCTGCTTTGGGAGCAGGAGGTCGTCAGTTCGAATCTGGCCACCCCGACTAAAAAAAGATTAGATTTTAAATAGTAAACTCTTCATGCTTCATCAATCAACAAAAATTCAAAAACCACACCAAATTTTGTTGCTTTCAGTTATAGAAGCACTTAGCCTCATTTTTATTGATAAAAAAAAGACTGAAAAATCGATTGAAACTATTTTTAAAAAAAATCCAAAATTTGGAAGTAAAGACAGAAAGTTTGTAGCCGAAATTACTTATGATATTGTTCGCAATTACAGACTATTGAGCCATGCAGCAAACTCAGAGGTAGACTTTTGGAAAATATTAGCCGCTTATTTTGTAATTTCAAATCAGGCTATACCAAAAGAAAGTGAGTTTAATAAAATTAATTTAGAAACAATTTTAACTTCTTATAAAAACAATCATTCCTTTGCTATCAAACACTCATACCCTGATTGGCTTTATCAAATAGCTGAAACAGAGCTAGGAACAACACAATGGGAAACCGAAGCACAAGCCTTAAATAAAATAGCACCCGCCACATTAAGAGTAAACACATTAAAAACAACCAAACAAATTTTAACTAAATTTTTAAGTGATCAAAACATCAACGCATTAGATACCGCAAAAACAGCCAACGCATTAATGTTAAACGAACGTCAAAATTTATTTCAAAATGAATTGTTTAAACTAGGGCTGTTTGAATTTCAAGATGCAGGCTCACAAATGATTTCAGAATTTTTAGATGTAAAACCTGGTATGCGTGTAATAGATGCATGTGCTGGCGCTGGAGGTAAAACCTTACATTTAGCAGCACTCATGCACAACAAAGGCAGACTTATTTCTATGGACATACATCAATGGAAATTGAATGAACTCAAAAAACGCGCCAAACGTGCAGGTGTGAGTAATTTTGAAACAAAGTTGATAGACTCAAATAAAATAATAAAAAAAGCAGCTCAAACAGCAGATAGATTACTATTAGACGTACCTTGTAGCGGCTTAGGTGTACTTAAACGTAAGCCCGACGCTAAGTGGCATTTATCCGAATTATTTATAAATGAGGTAAAAATAATTCAACAAAAAATTATTACAGATTATTCATCTATGCTAAAAGTAGGCGGTTATATGGTATATGCCACATGCAGCATTTTACCAAGCGAAAACAAAAAACAAGTTGAAACATTTTTAGCATCAAATAATAAATATGAATTTATAAAAGATCAAACCTTATTGCCTAGTAGCGGAACAGACGGGTTTTACATGGCTTTAATTAAAAGAATTGGATAAGTATTTATTTTAACTTTTAATTATTTCATTATTTTTAAGCGCTTTGAATAATTCTAAATTAAAAACAATATGAAAGTAGTTTTGTTAGCAGGAGGATTAGGTACACGTATATCAGAAGAAACCGACATTCGCCCCAAACCAATGGTAGAAATTGGCGGTAAACCTATATTATGGCATATTATGAAAATGTATGCTCACTATAATGTTACCGAATTTATTGTTTGTTTGGGTTATAAAGGATATTTTATTAAAGAATATTTTTCTAACTTATTTTTACATCATGCCGATGTAACCTTTGATTTAGCTAATAACAAAATGGAAGTACACCGTTCCGATTCTGAAAATTGGAAAGTAACACTGGTAGATACAGGTAAAGATACCATGACTGGTGGACGTATAAAACGAATAGAACAATATGTAAATAACGAAACCTTTATGCTTACCTATGGCGATGGTGTAAGCGATATTAATATTAGTGAATTATTAAAAACCCATAAAGCAAAAGGTAAACTAGCAACTGTAACAGCAGTGCAGCCGCAAGGTAGATTTGGCGCATTGGGAATTAATTCTGAAAACAATGTTGAATCTTTTTATGAAAAACCAAAAGGCGATGGTAGTTGGATTAATAGCGGTTTTTTTGTATGTGAGCCTGGTATTTTTAAATATATAGATAACGATAAAACCATTTGGGAACAACATCCATTAGAAAATTTAGCCAAAGATGGTCAACTAACTTCCTTTAAACACAGCAAATTTTGGAAACCAATGGATACACTAAAAGATAAACAAGATTTAAACCAACTATGGGAAACCAACCAAGCCCCATGGAAAACCTGGAAATAATAGTATGAATCAATTAGATTTATTTAATACAGTTTATAAAAATAAAACCGTATTAGTTACTGGAGATACAGGGTTTAAAGGCTCATGGATGTGCATTTGGTTGCATGAATTAGGAGCCAAAGTACATGGTTATGCACTTAAGCCAATTAATCAAAATGATAATTCTATTACCACCAAATTAGGGGATAAAATTTCGCATCAAGATGGAGATATAAGAGATTTAACAGCATTTACAGCATATGTAAAACAAGTAAATCCCGATATTATTTTTCATTTAGCAGCGCAGCCATTGGTTATAGAATCTTACCACAACCCTCATTATAACTTTGAAACCAATGTAATGGGAACCGTTAATTTTTTTGAAGCTGTGCGTCAATGCCCATCAATAAAAGTAGCCATTAACGTTACAACCGATAAATGCTATCAAAACAATGAGTGGCTATGGGGCTATAGAGAAAATGAAGCCATGGGTGGTGATGACCCATACAGTGCATCCAAAGGCTGTTCAGAACTTATTACACAATCATACACAAAATCTTTTTTTACAAAAAATAGCCATACTGCCGTTGCCTCCGCCAGGGCAGGTAACGTAATTGGCGGCGGCGATTGGGCAGAAAATAGAATTATTCCCGATATTTTTAGAGCCTATCAATCCGATCAACCATTAACCATACGTAATGCCCAATCTATCAGACCATGGCAGTTTGTACTTGAGCCATTGTATGGTTATTTAAAATTGGCCGAAAAATTATGGAATGAGCCACAAAAATATATTGGCGGATGGAATTTTGGACCAGCTACATACGAAAACTATAGCGTGCTTGATGTAGTAAATGAATTGAAAAAAAGTATACCAAAATTAAAAGTAGAACAACAGCAAAACACTAAAAAACTGCACGAAGCAGCCCTATTAAAACTAGATGTTACAAAAGCCATTAACTTATTAAAATGGGCCCCAAAATTAAATTTTGAACAAACCATTAAGTTTACAATGAATGGCTATATGAGTGAAATAGAAAAATCAACAAACTTATATCAAAACAGAGTAGAACAAATAGCACAATATTGCAACCATTAACTATGGAAAAAAAAGAAGAAATACGATTACAAATTCATCAACTCATAAAAAAATATCACGCAGAAGCTTTTAAAGCCAAGGTATTTGAACCAGGTGTATCTTCTGTTCCAGTAAGTGGAAAAGTATTTGATGAAAAAGAACTACAATACATTACCGATTCAGCACTTGATGGTTGGTTTACAACTGGAAGATTTAACACCGAATTTGAAAAAAAATTAGCCAAGTATATTAATATAAAATCATTAATAACTGTTAATTCAGGTTCATCTGCAAATTTGGTAGCCTTTTCTACCCTTACAGCTGCAGAACTAGGTGATGAAGCTATAAAACCAGGCGACGAGGTAATTACCGTTGCAGCTTCTTTCCCAACCACAATTAACCCTATTTTACAATATGGCGCAGTACCAGTATTTGTTGACGTTACCATCCCTTCTTATGAAATTGATATTACATATTTAGAAAAAGCATTAAGCCCAAAAACCAAAGCAGTAGTTATAGCACACACTTTAGGTAATGTATTTAATTTAGAAGTTATTACCGCATTTTGCGAAAAACACAACTTGTGGTTAATGGAAGATTGCTGCGATGCCTTAGGCGCCAAGTATAAAGGTAAACATGTAGGTACATTTGGAGATGTTGCCACGCTTAGTTTTTACCCAGCTCATCACATTACTATGGGGGAAGGTGGAGCAGTGTTTACCTCTAACTCTAAATTAAAACGCATTATGGAATCGTTTAGAGATTGGGGAAGAGATTGCTGGTGCGACACAGGAAAAGACAATACTTGCGGATTACGCTTTTGTCAGCAGTTAGGAAATTTACCAATGGGGTACGATCATAAGTACATTTATTCTCGCCTAGGGTTTAATTTGAAAATTACTGACATGCAAGCAGCACTTGGTTTGGCGCAATTAGAAAAATTAGAAACATTTGTAAAAATTAGAAACGAAAACTTTGAAGCCATTACAAAAATATTGCAAAAGCACAGCAACAAATTAATTTTACCAGTAGCTTCAGAACATTCAGAACCATCATGGTTTGGTTATCTTATTACTGTAAAAAAAGAAGCAGGCATTACTCGTAACGATTTAGCACAAAAATTAAACGATAAAAATATTGCCACGCGTTTACTTTTTGCTGGAGATATAAGAAAACAGCCTTATTTTAAAAATGTGAATTACCGTGTAGTAGGCGATTTAAAAAATACAGAAATTATCATGAATGACACCTTTTGGATTGGTTTAACACCAATGGTTACAAAGGAGATGATTCAATACATGGAAAAATGTTTTGATGAGATTTTAAAATAATTTTTAAAATCAGAACTACTCATGTAAAATGCGTTTTAGTAAATGGATACCCATCACTATTAATATAGGGGAGTTCTATAAATTAAATATTGATAAATTCGGTAATCATATATTAATTTAATTATATGAATGTCAGGTAGTTAATTTTATATTTGCATTATAAATACATCAATAAAATGAAGGCATGTTACTATAAATCTAAAGGGAAAAAAGGATTGTTTGACGATGAAAATTCGTTAGCACTATTATCAGAAATAGGTAATCCATTAGAAATGAT
>JAVKLI010000058.1:0-20233 GCA_031539425.1 Bacteroidia bacterium | reverse complement strand
GAAGGCCTTTTGGTAAGTAATATAGCTGGTTGATTTTGGATAACATGATACAACTTATCTAAACCTATAAACAAAACAACTGAAAACCCAACTATAAACATTAAAGTACCTATCAATCCAAATAAATGCATTGGTCGCTTATTCCGAAACCTGAAGAGTTAAGTTTGATTTATGAAATAATTAAAAATGAACAAAGTTATTTGTTAAATGATCAAAATCGTGGATTGGTATTTCAAATGACGGTTATAATAAGTAAAAAATATAATAAAGACGAACTGTTATCAATTAGTGAGCAACTTAAAAACAATAAAGAAAAATTTGTTAAATTATATATACACTATTACTTAAAGGAACAAAACTTAAATTATGCAAACCCTTATGCTGTAGCAAATTATGAAGGAGTCCGCAATGCGGAAATATTGTACAATGGCTCAACAGCTGAAAAAGATTCTATTATTTATAATAATATTAAAAAATTACAATATAAAATTATTGGGAAATGGCAATGGGTAAGTGGAGGTTGTATTTGTGTAATATATTTAAAAAATAATAAGAAATATTTTAACACTTATTTTAAAGACGGTGGCATACTTCAAGATGGTCAAATAATTGATATGCATGGTTTTAATGAAAATAATGCACCTTGTTTTAAATATGATAACCCACACGGCGAATACTTTGCTATTGAAGCTAATGGTAATTTAAGTTTGTATGGAAAAAATGGGAAATTTGAAGAATTAACGCCAATCAATTAATATTTAGATTTCTTATTTATTTGCAAACTCCGCAGTAAAAAATAAACACTAAATTTACATAACATTACCCACCGTGCTTCCCGTAAGATTAGCTGGTGGGTCTTTTTTTTTACTTTAAAATTACTATAAAGTTGTTACTTTAAATAATATTACTATAATTTAGATACAGCCAATCGCCAAGCTCACGAAGTATAGTAGGCATGTTATTAACAGTATCTTTGTGTTTTTATAAAATAAATTCACTTTAAAAGTGAATTATATGAAGAAGGTAAAACTTCAAATAAAAAATATAGATTTCAAAAAGATGTAATTGTAAGGTATGCCCGTGCAATAGACAAATTATTAAATGCTGCTAAAATTGAAGATTTGTATAAAATGAATGGGTTAAATTATGAAAAACTAAAAGGTGATAAATCGGGGCTAGAATCTGTAAGAGTTAATGACAAATACAGGATTGAATTTATAAGTACAAAAGAAAATAATGAAATAACAATATGTAATATAATAGAATTAAGTAACCATTATAAATAAACAAAAAAAATGAATACAACTAAAATGATACCATTTAGAGCCTCACATCCAGGTGAAGTAATCAAAGACGAGCTAGAAGTTAGAAAAAATATGAACCAAAAAGAATTAGCTATTTTATTAGGTGTAAAACCATCTTTTTTAAATGAAATAATAAAAGGTAAACGCCCAGTAACTGCAGATATTGCTATACTTTTAGAAAAAATATTAGGAATAGACGCAGATTTTTGGCTACGGTTTCAAATGCAATATGAAATTAATAATGCTAAAATAAAGGAAAAAAATCAAAAAAAAATCAAACACGTTGAAATTTGGGAAACAATAAAAAAACACGTGCCTATTAAAGATTTAAAAAAGCAAAAACTATTAAACAATGATTTGGTACATAATATTACAGTTGTTTTTAATACTTATTTAGTTACTAATATTGATGAATTAGTTACTAAATTTACCAAGTAATCAAGTAATCAAGTAATACTTGACAGCTTATATACACACAATTTTCATAGCTAACTACAGTTTTTGCAAGCTGTACATTTAGCAGAGCCTGTACATTTACTCTTTTTCGTTGTTAAATTTATTTTTACAAACGAATAACTTATAGTGCTAAATAATACTAATATAATTAATATATATTTCATTAATTACAATACCACATTACGAATATTAATGCAATTAGCAAGTTATGCGTCACCTTTAAGACGCCCCGAAATATAATCTTTGACCATTTTTTTAATTGGTTCAACAAATTCAACACGAACACGAAATGCAATAATTTTAGTTTCATAGTCAGCTTTTTTGCGACCAGAGAAGGGGCGCTTTCCCCCTCTCATTTCTTTTTTATTTTTAGGCATTTACGAATTTATAATAAAAAGATGTACCTAAACAAGCTGTTGCATCGTCTGTTTCTCCTTGACATTTAGGGGCAAATATAAAACCATGCCATAAATTTAAAATACTACTTACATTATTTAATTTACTGTAATTTTTTTCCAAATTGATGTCTTTTTCAAAAACGATTATTGAACCGTTTAAAATAGCTTTTTTTAATTTAAGTTTAGTATTTGGGGATTCTGATACTTTGATAAAATTTGTCATTTTTTTAATTTTTAAGTTGTTATTTGTTTATTGATACAAATATACAACTAATTTTGATAACTGTAAACATTTTTCAAAGTATTTTTAATTTATTTTTAAAATATCTTTTAACTTATTGAAAATCAATACAAAAAAATAAAGCGAACGCATAATAAAGTGTTAGCAAAAAAGCTAAAGTAATTTAAAGTTACAGCTAACATTTTAGCTGTATAATAATTTTTTATTATTTATTCTATTCTACAAAGCCCTACAATAATAGCTATTTTAACAGTTTTAAATATTTATATTTAACTGACTTTGAAGTTTTTAAGCATTTTAGTAATTGGTCAAATATTTCAAACTTTATTTTACCATATACTTCGTAATCACTTCCCTCAATTTTGTAAACATTTTTCAGCATACTTATTTCGTAAATATCTAACTGATGCCCGTAAATGTAAGTTGTAAAATCAAATTTTTTATTGCACTCTGTTATTGCTTGCGTGTTAGAAATTACAAAACAATTAAAGTTACTATCTGGCAATTCAATACAACCGAAATCAATTGTTATCCCTTCGGGGATAAAATCTTTACTTGTTGGTAATGTGGCTAAAAGTATATTTTCTTGTATAGTTTTTAACACTATAAAGCACTTTGGCTTTGCTATATTGCCGTTTTTAAAATAGAATGGCTTAAAATATATAATGTTGCCTTCAACATACATACTTTTTATTTATGCATTATATTTTTTAAGTACCGCTGAGATGAATATTCTTGAAATTCATGGTATAAGCCTTTTTTCCTTTCGTCATGTTCAACTAATTCAGCCATATTAACCACAACTTCAGTTGTGCTAATCCTTTCATTTTCTAAATCTTCTAAAACAGAATATTTTACAGCAGCATTATACCAAGGTGTGTTCTTTCTGTGGGTAATAGATATTAGAGCTTTAGCATCTAAATTGCCAAATTTATTAACCACCTCTTCTATTAGTTCAATTTCACTTTGAGAAAACTCATCGTTGCAAAATTCTTTTGCAGGAGTAATATAAGATTTCGTTCCATCAAACTCTTTAACTATAAAACCCTTTAATATAGACGGCGAAGTCGACAGCTCAACAAAAATATCATTAGCAACAGGCCCAAACTTCCAAACCTTATATTCTAAATTTAAAAAGGGTAAGCCACTTTTTTTTATTGAAAGTTCATCTAAAATATACAATAACTTTAATAATTTAGTTTTTGATGTTTTTGGTAATTTATACGTTAAGTAAACAATTGTATTACCTATTTTATTAATATGTTCTTCAGTATACATTAAAAAAACATTTAGAATTTCCCATAATTACAAATATAAACATTATTTATTCTATTCTGCAAAGCCCTACTACAATAGCTATTTTACGAATATCTTTACGTGGGATTTCAAAATCGTCGTAATCGGCATTGTCGCTTTTTATTGTAAACATATCTATGTTACTTGAAGGCTTTAACCGCTTTAAAAGCACACCTTGACTAATACTATCTATAATATAAGGTTTATTCCACTGCACATAATCTGCACTTTCAATTAGCTTACAGATAACCTTATCTCCGCTCAGATAGGTTGGCTGCATACTATTGCCAGTGACTGTAATAATAAAATCAGGCTTTAATGCATCAAATAATGTTAAGGTATAACGCTCCTCTATAGCATCCAAATTAATGCCGTCTAATAACTCACTACCTTTGCCAGCAAAGCCTTTCATAGGCATAAGTGGATAGGTTTTTTCTTTTGGAGGTAAAGAGAAACCGCTCGCTTCCCTAATTATTTTCATAATATCTTTTTTTGGTTCTGAAAAGTCAGTATATATTAAATTGTCAACTGAAACGTCATAATATTCACATAACCTTATTAACGAATTATATTCTGGTTTTGATTTTCCAGCTTCATACCCCGCGTACTTACTTCTTTTAAAACCTATATTTTCCGATAACTTTTCTTGAGTTAAGTTTAATTTTTTTCTTAAATAAATTAAATTTTTTGAAAAAATATCCATTTTTATACTTTTAATTGTTAATAACTTTTGTTATTTTATTCGACATTGACGAATAATTTGACATATATTTGTCCCGTGAAATCAAAACAAAAAAATATAATAATTAGAAAAAACACAAAGGGTGAAGGCTTTGAGTTTAAAGGTACTATTTGGTTTGATTTCACAGTCCCAAATGTAGGAGGTAATAGCATTGATTTGTCTATTACCTCTTTTTTTTTAACAGAAATTAACACGTAAAACCAAATAAATAAAAAAAATATGACAAAAAAAAGAATTTTTAAAATTTAAACCACATTCATTCGATATTGGTTTTTGGAATAAAAACCTAGACAATGAACAAATATCTATTTATTAAAATAACAAAAAAAAATTATGACAACAATAAACCAAACACAAACTGCCTGCGAATTTGAATTAAAAGCCGTTAAAATGGCTTTAAATGGCGATTATTTTGAATTACCAGAAGAGTTTCAAGAAGACGAAGTTATAGCCGCAATATTTGTAAGCCGAGACGGCTTTAGTCTTAAATATTTAAGACAAGAGCTTCAAAATAATTTTACTGTTGTAAATGCCGCTGTAAGTCATAACGGGCTAGCCTTACAATTTGCTAGCAACGAGCTAAAGGATCACTTGTTAATTGCTAATAATGCTTTAGCTAACAACCCAATGGCTTACAAATATTTAGGAGATGAACTTAAAAATAGTTTAAAATATGCTATTGAAGCCGTAGGGTTAAATAATAAAGTTTATGAACTGTTAAGCGAAGAGTTTCAAAAAAACTACAGCGTAATAAAAAATTTATATAAACATTAACCACCCTACACAACACCAAAACAACCACTCTTAATTGAGTGATTGTAAAAATAAATTAAAATGCCGAAAAAAAAGCAAGAAATAAGAGACAATTATTGGTATTATGATATTATAACGCCAATAGAAGCGGCGCACTACTTGAGTTGTTCTTTAAGAACCTTAAAAAGATTAACCGATAAAAATAAAATAAAAGTGTGTGGCGTTGCTAATAGACGGTATTATAAGGTAACACAATTGCAAAAAGATATAATACAAATCAATTAATAAATAAATGGATAATATTAAAACAATACAATGGTGGACAAGCCATTCAAGCAATGATAACAGCTTTATAAGAGGTACTTATAATGAAGAGTTAATAAATAAAATAAAACAATACCATGTCAACAATAATAAAACAATACGAATTACAACGTTTCCTTACAGAAAAGGATATTAAAAATATTGCATCACAAACAAAAAGAAGTGAACAAACAATACGATGCATCCTTAGAGGCACTGTAAAAAGAAGCGACGCAATGGCTTTATGTTTTGAAGTTGCTGAACTTCGTAAGATAGAAAAGCAAAAAGAAGCAAAAAAAATAATTAATAACAATAAAAATAATAAAATGATAAATATAAAATCAACAAAAAACGAAGTACTAACAGCTGTAGCGCAAAATGGTTGGGCTTTAGAATATGCCAGCGATGCATTACGTAATGAGCAGGAGACAAAAAAAAATTAAAAAAAACAAAACCAAATGTGGGGATTGTGGCACGTTAAAATTATAATCATAATAAAAAAAATAAAAAAAACATGAATACAGTAACACAACAAGGCTCAAATAAAAACTTTTTACTAACTCAAGCGGTTGAAGATAAATTTCAAAAAATATTAGGAGATAAATCAAACGCTTTCACATCAACGTTATTAAGTGTAGTTAATAGCAATTACCAACTAGCTCAATGCGACCATAACTCTATTTTCATGAGTGCGGCATTATCTGCAACGTTAGATTTGCCAATCAATCCAAATTTAGGCTTTGCATATATCGTGCCGTACCGAAATAAAGACGGCAAACAAGTAGCTCAACTACAAGTAGGGTACAAAGGTTTTATCCAACTAGCACACCGCACAGGTGCTTATAAAAGAATCAACGTAATGCCAATATATAAAGGTCAAATAAAACAATTTAATCCATTAGAGGAAATTTATGAATTTGATTTTTCATTAGAAAAAACATCAACCGAAGTAATTGGTTATGCTGCTTTTTTTGAATTAAATAACGGATTTAAAAAAACAATCTATTGGAATGTAGGTAAAATAATTGCCCATGCAAGTAAGTATTCTAAATCTTATTCTAACGTTTCGGGAATTTGGAAATCAAACTTCGATGATATGGCACAAAAAACATTGATAAAACATATGTTATCAAAATACGGTATACTATCTGTAGATGTTGTAAAAGCTATAGAAGCAGACCAAACAGAAGTAAAAAACGTTGATGTAAATGGTAATATAGATGTAGAGTATGTTGATACCGCAATGGTAACAGAAGTGGTAGAAGAAAAAAAAACAACAACTATTAATTTATAAAATAATGAGTGAACAAATAATTATAGCAAAAAAACAAGAATGGTCAAAAATGGCTGTAACTGTATATAATACAGAGGTTCAGCTAAATTTAGTTGCGCAAAATGCTATTAAAGATATAACACACCCAATCACATTTAAAGAGATTGAATTTTCTGAAAATAAATTAAAAGAATTAAAAAAAATCAAAAAAGATATAGAGGTAGAGCGAAAAAAGATTACCTCCAATTTTGACGAACTACACTCAAGACTTATGGAGCCTGAAAAATTATTAGAACAGCCTATTAATAATTTAACAGCAGCTATAATAAAAGTTAAAACAGAGTATGAACTTCATTTAAAAAAACAAGCAGATATTTCAAATGAAAAAAAGAAAATAGAAGAGTTTGTAAAAAGTTACATTAATCAACATATAGCTGAAAAAAAGACAAAAATATTTTATTATATAAAATCGGAGGTAGAACTATTATCAACTTTAAAAATAAATGATATAAATGAATATATCACAAAAAGAAAACAAGAACTAGATATATTTAATTATATAACAATAAATAAGCCCACTTACAAGAGCTTATTGCTTACAAATGATGAGGTCAACGGTATCATTAATGAACAATATGCCGATCAACATGAAATAATCAATATGCTGCCAAGCTATTTATATTTAGAATTTGAAAAAGCAATCATTAATAAGAATGATGCATCAGTTGTAAATAACCTTGAAAAAATAGAACAAGAAAGAATTAAGAATGATCTAATAATTCAATTAGATACCAACGCAATTAATATTGATAGTATTTCAAATTCAAATATTAAAGAATTAAAAAAACATTTTGAAGTAGATATGCCCGAAAACTTAGCAAGTGCAACCTTTATAATGGCAGCTTTCTTTAATAATATTAACGTATGTAAAAGTAAATTAAGTGTAGAAAAATGGTTCTCATTTTCTGTAAAACAAGCAGCTGGAGCACTATCAAAAGTTAAAACAGACGACAATTATTTTACGCCTCAAAATGTTGTTTTTAAGGAAGTTTCAAAATTATAATCTAATAAGAATTTATACCAAAAAAAAACATGAATATTTTATTAAAAATAATAGTATCGAGTATACTAATAGTAGGCATTGAGCAAACTATATGTACAATATCTACAGTATATAATTATAACATATCATTTAACTTAAAAATTAACTTAATAACAGCCATACATCATAAATGTAGTATTACAAACATTTACACTTGTAGCGTTAATTAAAGATATATTATGATTAAATATTCAAATTTAAACATAGTCAAAAAATTAGATTTTCAAGACTATTTAAACATTAACGCTTATTCATATTCATATTTAAAAAATGAAAATAATGGCGAAAAAAAAGAAATAAAAGAAACAGATAAAATAAAACTAGGTAAGCTAGTAGATGCTATTTTAACAGATAATGTTTTATTAAACTACAACCAACCTTTACATTATGCAGCAAAAAAAATAGCAGATAAAATAAAAGATAGTTATAAAAATGCTTTTAATTATTTAGAAACACAAGTTAGCTTCACGGCAACAGCCACTTACAACAATGTATCAATGCTAACAAAGGGTAGAGTTGACTTTTATTTTAAAGACTTAGCCATAATAGATTTAAAAGTAACACATGAAAAAAACATAAAGGCACTAATTGATTTTATGCAATATGAAAATCAGCTCTGGCACTATTGTAAAGCTCTTGATGTGCCTAATGCTTATTTGCTAATATACTCAGTGCCATTGCAAAAATTACAACTTTTAAAAGTTAATGTGTCTAATAACACAAATGATTTTTGGGAAAACAAAATTTTAAAATTCGGGGATATTTAAAATGAAATTAAAGCTAAATACTTATGGCTATTAAAGAAAGTCAATTGCAACTAAGCGTAGTAACGTATTTAAAATACATGTACCCTAAAAGCATAGTATTTTCTGTACCAAACGGAGGTTTTAGGAATCTAAAAGAGGCTGCAATGTTAAAGCGCACTGGAGTGCTGGCTGGTGTATCAGATTTAATTTTTTTACACAAACGTGCAGTGTTTTTTTTAGAATTAAAAACAGAAAAAGGTAAGCAATCTGAGAGTCAAAAGCAATTTGCAAAACTGGTATCAGACCAAGGGCACTGTTACATGATTATAAAAAGCATAGACGATTTAAAATTTGAATATTCATTTCATGAATATGCAGTAATGGCTGTAAACCAAAAAAAAAACTAAAATGAAATTATCAAACGAAATAATACACCTTCTAACATTATTACCTAATGAGGAGATTGGCTTGGTAATTAAAAATATAAATGCATTTAATAAAAATGAGCCAACTAATGAGTTACCTATTGGAGGTAAAATAATATTTGAATTATTTAAAATATCTGCAACTAAACAAAAGGAAATAAAAGCGAAGCGAAGCGAGGCTGGTAAATTAGGCATGGCAAAGTGCTGGGCTGCAAAGAAAAATGTTGAATCAAACAACTCAGACCAAAAAGTACTAATTAATAATAGTACAACTACCCAATCTTTTAAAACACCTCAAGTACAAACAACAACCTTACAAAGCAATGCAAAAACAGAAATTCTTTTTACGCAAAAATTAGATAACGAAAATGAAATAAATGAAATATCAGAATTATTTGAATACAAAAATTACGATGTAAAATTAAAACTAAAGGAGTTTAAAAAAATAGCAGCGCCAAATTCACATTACAAAGATTATGAAAATTGTAAAATACATTTTAAAAATTGGTTAAGAAAAAACCCGCCTGAAATAAAAAGAATGGTTTATTAAGTATGAGCGTGGAGGTAATAAATATAGATACAAAAAACACTTATTTGATTGAAGCAAATAAAACTGGCGAGAATTTAATTCTTTGTCCCGTTTGCTCACATACACGAAAAAAAAAAACAGATAAATGTTTTAGTTACAATTATAAAAAAGACGCTGGGTACTGCCACCATTGTGGGGTTACATTAATTAAGAAAAAAGAATTTGAAGCTATTTTAAAAACTGAATTTAAGCGCCCTCCGATTAACACATTAAAAACATTTTCAAAAAAAGTTATTGATTATTTCAATACAAGACAAATATCTGAAGATACATTATTAAAAGCAAAAGTAAGCGAAGGCAATGAGTGGATGCCTCAATTTAATAAAGTAGTACAGACTATTCAGTTTAATTATTATAAGTATAATGAGCTTATAAATATTAAGTCTAGGGGCGCTAATAAATCATTTAAATTATTTAAAGATGCCGAATTAATACCTTATAATATTGACTGCACTAACAAATCTGATTATCATATTAAAAACGAAATAATTATAGTTGAAGGGGAAATAGATTGTTTAACTATTATAGAATGTGGCATATCAAATGTAATATCCGTACCTAATGGCGCAGGCAACGGTAAAATTAATTTAGATTATTTAGATAGCGTTATTAGTTTATTTAATGATGATACTACTTTTGTTTTAGCATTAGACAATGATGTAAAGGGTAACAATTTAAAAACAGCCATCGCACAAAGATTAGGGATTGAAAATTGTTTTGTTGTAACTTTTAAAGATTGTAAAGATGCTAACGAATGCCTTGTAAAATATGGCAAATTGGAGGTTTTAGAATGTTTGAATAACAAAATAGAATTTCCGATACAGGGTATATTTGATGCTTTCAAATTAGAAAATGAAATATTAAATTATTACGAAAATGGATTGCCCGATGTAGAAGGTACAGGAATTAAAAGTTTTGACAAACTATTAAAATTTCATGAAGGCTATTTAACAACCATAACAGGCATCCCATCACATGGAAAGTCTGAATTTTTAGATTTTTTATTATGCAAACTAAACTTAAATCAAAAATGGAAGTTTGGAATATTTAGCCCTGAAAACCATCCTACACAATTACATGTAAGCAAATTTGCTGAAAAAATAATTGGTAAAACCTTTAGTGGGTATAACAAGATGAATAGATTGGAGCTAAATCAATTTATAAAATACCACTCAAAAAATTTTTACTTCATAAAACCTGAAAAAGATTATGATTTAGAAAGTATATTAAATCACGTTAAAATATTAATTCGTAAGTATGGCATAAGTGCATTTGTGATTGATGCTTGGAATAAGATAGAACACCAATATTCAAAAAACGAAACACAATACATATCAGAGCAACTCGAAAAATTAAATCGTTTTTGTGAATTGTATAACGTGCATTGTTTTTTAGTAGCCCATCCGACAAAAATGTTAAAAAAGAAAAATTCTGAATTTTATGAAATACCCACTTTATATAACATCTCTGGCAGCTCTAATTTTTACAACAAAAGTGCAAATGGCATTTCGGTATATCGAGATTTTGAAAAAAATTTAGTGGATATATATGTACAAAAAGTAAAGTTTAAACACTGGGGTAAAATTGGATTCACATCTTTTAGCTGGGATTACATGACAGGTAGATATTTTCAAGATAAAGTTGATTATAGCAATTGGATATTGCCGAACAAACAGCAGGATATGGGCTTAGAAGATAATTTTAATATTAATTACGAAGCTATTCAAAACACATCTTTTTTAAGTGATGAACCATTTTAAAAACCACAATAAACTTTAACAACAATGACAATGACAAAACAAGAATATTTAGAAAAAAAACCGAGTGCATTAGATATTGCCATCTGGAATCTAAATCTAAACAATAAGCAGGTAACAAAAAAAAGAATTAATAAAAAAAAATGATATACTTTTTTAACAAAAATTCATTAACATTTAAACCTATTGTTAATATAGCATCCGTAATATCATTTACATTAACAATTTTGTCATTTATTGTTTTACTAATAGCAAATAAATTTACAAATAAAATAACAGATAATATTTATCCCTCAACTGAAAAGCCTTTATTAGTAAATCAAAGCGACACCTTTACAGTTGATAAATTAAAAAATTATATAACTCAATTACAAATTAAATTTCCTCAAATAGTGTACGCACAATCTGTGTTAGAGACTGGCTATTTTAAATCAAATATATATTTATGTAATAACAATTTATTTGGCATGAAAGTAGCAACTCAAAGGATTACAACTAATACTGGCGAAGAATTCGGACACGCTACATATAAGAATTGGAGGGAGAGTGTATTAGATTATGCTTTTTTTCAAAGCACTTATTTATTTAATATTAAAAATGAACATGATTATTTAGAATATTTAAAAGCTAATTATGCGTCTAACCATAATTATATAATTGAATTAAAGAAAATTATTAATCAAAATTAAAATTAAAAAAATATTAATTGGTTTTAATATTTCATAACAGCTTATAAATAACTCGCTAATTCTTTTGCCATCTCTGAGTTGCTTTTCCCAATATACGCTAAAAACATTTTTTCCGTAGAGTGTCCAGTAGCGCTAATAAGTAAAGATGTTGGAACCCTACCGTAATTATTCGTGGCAAAAGTTCGCCTACCAATATGAGATGATACTAATTTCCATTTTTCAAAAGCACCATTTTCATGCCTTATAATACCATTATTTACAACAGCTAAAGAACCTTTAATTTTTTTAGTTATACAAGCCAATTTACAAACCTCTTTTATATACTCATTATATCTTTGATCTGATATTTTTTTTGGGAATTCGCCGTTTCGTTTTTTTAAAATAGATAGAACCCTTTTAGATAAAGGAATAGTCATTATTTTTTTTGTTTTAGTTTGAGTAAATTCTAAAAAACTATTTTTACCATCAACCCTAATCATATCTTTTTTAAATCGTAAAAAATCGCTAACCCGTTGCCCGGTGTCACAGCTTATAATAAGCCAATCTCTTACGTTATCTAAATAATCTTTATTTAATTCAACCTTTTCTACTAAAAGGAGTTCATTTGTATCTAAATAAATTTTTTCAGATTCTTTAAATTGAGGCTTAATTAAATTAAATTCTTTATTTAATTTAATATCATTGAACTCAGCATATTTACAAATTGTTTTAATAACTCTAAAAGTTGCAGCAATCGTATTTAAATTATATTTATTTGATAATAAATAATTTTCAAACTGTTTTTTAAAGTCTAAATTAATTTCATAAAATGAAAATGATTTTTTGATAAAAATTTCAAACCTTTTTAACCTTTCATAAACAACTTTAATAGATGTAATTCTTTCTTTTTTTAATTCATTTTCACGAATGTTAATATAATATATGATATAATCTAGCAGTTTATTTGGAACTTCTTTTTTTTCTATAGGATTAATAAAAATTTTTAACCAATTTATATCAAGTTCATCTTTTGTACCATTATAATTATCTATTAAATTAGCAGTAAAGATATTAAGCTGTGTTTGCAATTTAACATTATGGGCTTCTTTTAAATTTTTTACGCAACCCTTTTTTACATCCCAATCATTCGGATTTATTAAAAAATTTGTTTTTGCTTTTAAATCTATGTTTCTGCCGTTTAAAAATCTAACATAAATAGTAGATGGATTAGATTTTGTTTGAATTAAAAATTTAATTGTTGCCACGCTTTTTTGTTTAGTTAATGTAAAATTAAAAATCTAGCCGACATGTAGCCGACATGTATGATAATTTGTCCATATTTGTCTTTTTTTGTCCGTTATTATATTTTAATAAAGAATATTGAAAATAGGGCTTATTTAAAGAATATCAATATATTTAAGCTGTTTTAAAAATATTTAAAAGGTGAAAATAAAATATATTCGAGTCCATACAAGATCACTTAGCCACTTATTACAAGTGGCTTTTTTTTATGGATACATTAAGGGTTGGTCTTTTGATGACTTCTTAGGGGGAGTTTCAATATAGTCTCTTATTGCAAGGCTGGTTTAAGGGCTAATGCTAGTTTGATCGGCTGCAGTAGTGTTCGGTAAATTGTCGTAGGTTCTTAAGCTTTCTTCATAGGTTGGTGTAATGTATATTCCTTGGTATTTAATTTCAATATCATTAAAAAAAGTAATGGTTAAGTACAATTCCCCCTCTTCATTATAATACACCCAATCGTTATATTTTGTTCCATTAATATAATCGCCTTTCATTAATATTTTTCCGTTAGGGTAATACCATATGTGTGTACCATGAGGTTCACCGTTTATATATTTTCCGGTGTATCGTAGTTTTTGAGACGGCATAAAATACCGATTCCATGTTTTAATAGGTTGCCCTCCTTTGTATTGTCCTACTTCTTTAAAAAAAAGGGTTTCATAAACCCATTCACCTTCTTCTAAATCGTCTAAATAGTTGCCTTTACAGATAGTTTGCCCGCTTTTATTGTATTCTACATAATTACCATTTAGTTGATTATTTATATAGTTTTCTTCTCTAATTAAAGTTCCGTCTTCTCTGTACCATTTCCAGGTGTTTTGAAGCAAGCCTTCCTCATCATATTCACCTTCTTGTTCAAGGGTTTGGTTATAGTGATAGTATTTCCATAAACCTACTTTTTTATTGTTTTTGAATGCGCCTTTACCTTTTAGTAGGTTTTGCGTGTAATATTCAAACCAAGTGCCAATTCTGTTTCTATTTTCATCTGTAGCTCCTAATTCAACCTTTTCACCATCTTCGTATACAAATGCTGAATCTGGAACGGATCTACTTCTGCAGATCCATTTTTTAATCATTACTAAACTTGTGTCGTCTCGTGCAACAGGAAAAGAATCACACATGAGTTTTTTTTTGTAGTGAAAATGAATACCTACTGGTATACCTTTATTATAGCCACCTTCATACTGTAACAACCCATCGTCATAATAGGTTTTATATACATCTAGCTTGGCTAATTCTTTAGGTTTTTCTATTTTTTTATTATTTAAAAACTTCTCTATGCTTACAATACTTCCATTTTTATCGTATTGTTTTACATAGCCGTTTAGTTTTCCGTCTTTGTAGGTTGCTTCAAGTTTAATTTGCCCGTTAGTGTAAAATTCTTTTTGCAGCCCTTGTTTTAAGCCTTGAGCATCAATAGCATTCATTGTTTCTATTTTATCTATTAATCCATTTTTATAACAATACGCGGCAATTAAAGTTGAATCTTGGTTTAATTCATAACCTAATCCATTGAGCTGGTCATTTAGATAGGGGTATATAAATTGTAATTTACCTGAAGGGTAATAGATATAGGTATTTCCACTTTTAACATCATTTGAATAGGATGTTTTGGATATTATTTTTTGGTTGATTGTGTCGTATACAATTGTAAAGCCATGTTTTTTTCCTAAATAAAAACTAACTGCCTTTTGAATTTTACCCGATTCTAAATAAAATTTCCAGGTGCTATCTATAACAAAATTTTTTCTATTCCCTTCCATTTTAATTTTTCCATTTTTAAAATAACTTATCCAATAACCTTCCGGTTTGCCATTTAATAAATAGCCTTCTGAGGTTACTTGACCAAGTTGATTTTTAAATTGTGTTTTTTTATACGTACTATCTTGTTGACTATATAATAAATTGGCACTTACATGAGATAATATAAAATATATAATCAATATGTTTTTTATCATACTACAAAATAGGTAATTCATTACAATGTATTTAAATGTTTAGTTAAAATGCATTGGGTTATTTCTTCTCTGTTTAAATTTTCAGTATTTATGATATAATGTGCTTTATTGTAAAATACTTCTCTTTCGTTGAGCATTTTGTCTAAATAAATTTTTAACTCATCAATGGTTTTATTTTTTAATAATGGTCTACGGCTTTGGTTGTTTTGGGTACGATTTAATAAGATTTGTGCTGGAGTTTTTAAATAAAATACAAGGCCAGCATTTAGTATTGTGCTTAAATTGTTATTAAAACATGGAGTACCTCCACCCAAGGCTATTACAAACGGTTTGTTTAAATTGACAATATGGGTTAAAGCCTCAGACTCTACTTGTCTAAAATAAGCCTCACCTTGAAATTTAAATAAATCAATGATAGAACAATTTTGTTCTTTTTTGATATATTGATCTAAGTCAAGATATTGGCATTTGATTTTTTTTGCAAGCAGCTTACTAATAGTAGATTTACCACAACCCATAAAGCCTATTAAAAATATTAATTTAGGCTTATGCTCCATTTTTAACTTATTTTACCCATTATCCGAAGTACTTTTTCTATATCGGATTCTAAATCAATGCAATAGCTTTCAAAATTTGTAGGTATACATTTTATTTTGTAGCCATTTTCAATCCATCGGAGTTGTTCTAACGATTCAAGTAATTCTAATGGCGAAGGTTCAAGTTTTGTAATAGCTTTTAATATGTCAACTCTATAGGCATACAAGCCGGCATGTCTATAATAGGTATGTAATTTATGCCATTCGCTTTGAGGTTTTCCTTTAATATTTGGGATAACAGATCTGCTAAAATACAAAGCTTCATTATTTTTATTAAAGGTTATTTTTACTTCACTATCATCAAATAATATATTGTGAGTTGTGCAAGGGATCATTAATGTGGCAAGTTCTGTACGGTTATCACAGGCGTCAGCTAATAGATTTATTTGAGTAGGATCTATAAAAGGCTCATCACCTTGTATATTAATAACGTAATCAATGTCTAATTTTATTTTTGTTAATGCCTCATAACATCTATCAGTGCCACTTGGTAAGTCTTTAGTTGTATAAATTGCTTTTGCGCCAAATCCTTCAACATGGTTGTAAATTCTTTCATCATCAGTTGCAACAAAAATATCAACCAATAAATTAGATTTTTTAGCTTGTTCGTACACACGCTGAATCATGCTTTTACCTAAAATGTTTGCTAAAGGCTTACCAGGAAACCGTGTAGAAGCGAATCGAGCAGGAATTATCCCAACAATATTTTGCATAAATTAAAATATGGGTATAGAATACTTCTTAAAGTATAATACTAAAATGAATAAATCTATTAAGTAGTGGTTAACTTAATTATTTATGTGTTTTTTCTGAAGAAACGGTTAATTTTTTACGCCCTCTTGATCTACGAGCTGCTAAAACTCTACGTCCATTTGGGGATGCCATACGTTCACGAAACCCATGTTTGTTTCTTCTTTTTCTTTGAGATGGTTGAAATGTACGTTTCATAAGTAGGTTTGTTATTTAAAATAGTGTTATGTTTTAGTTAAGCATTTGAGGTTATTTAAAATCTTTTTAACTTAACTGGCTCACTTCATTAATTATTTTACGTTTAAATTCTAATTTTTTAGGGCTGCTAAAATACAATTTTATTAATAAGTAAAATGCCAATTTATAAAAATATTTAAAAATAGGCTTATTGCTATCATAGTTAACTTATTAACTTGATTTTGAGAAGCTTTTTATAGTATTAGTATTTAAATTGTTTAAAAAAAACCAGTTAACGATACTTTTTATTTAGATACGGTAGATTAAACTTATTTTTTTAAATACATTTTTCCATCCCATTCATAAAATAGAGGTGTAGCGGTTTCTATTTCTACCTCTAATATTTGCTGTGGTGTAAGATTTTGTATGTGCATAATTAAGGCTCGTAGGCTGTTACCATGAGCTGCTATTATTATATTTTTATGTTGGTGTAAAAGCGGTTCTATATTTTTTTGAAAGTAAGGAATTACTCTTGCAGCCGTATCCTTAAGGCTTTCACCGTTAGGTGGTGGCGTGTCATAACTGCGACGCCATATTTTAACTTGCTCATCGCCAAATTTAAGGGCGGCGTCGGCTTTATTTAAGCCTTGCAAATCACCGTACATGCGTTCGTTTAAGGCTTCATCTTTTGTAATTGGGGGCTTAGTGTTGTGAGGTTGTAAAATAAAATTTAAGGTGTTTTGAGCCCGTTTTAAATTAGAGGTAAAGGCATAATCAAAAGGAACGTCTTTTAGCTGTTGTGCGGCATGTTTGGCTTCCTCTTCGCCTTTTGCTGACAGTTCTACATCTACCCAACCAGTAAATTTATTTTCTAAATTCCATACACTTTGTCCGTGACGTATTAATACCAATGTTGCCATAATTTTGAGTTTGTTTTTTTTGTTTGCTAATATAATTTGTGTTGTTAAATAGAGGGTTGTTTTTTTAAAACTATTTTTTCTTTTAATATAATAATGTAGCCCATAATGCTTGGTATTACAATATTAAAAAGCCAAAATATGGTGGTAACCAGTAATAAATTTAATTCAATATTATTATCACTAAATACAAATAGGGCAATGGCCGTTCTTATAAAAGGTTCTAAAAAACTTATCATTGGCACTAAGCTAGTGAGCATAAAATATACAGATACACTACCCATAAAACTTAAATTAAAATTGAATTGAGAAGATATAGCAAAATAAATGAGGTAAAATTGTATGGAAAAAACTAGATATCTCAATAAAGACAATTGCAATAGCTTAAAAACTAATTTAAAATTTAAATTAATTTGGTTTGATGTTTTAAAACGTTTTTGATACCATTTAAATTGAAATATTTTTTTTTGAAGCCATGAAACATTATTAAATACAAGGGATATAAAAATAATAAACAAGGCTACCAATACAAAAACAAAGTAAATGTTATTGCTTCTGCTTATAGAATGATTTGTTATTTTAAAACACAAGCCTAAAACACCCATTATAATAGTTATAGTCATTTGAAAAAGCCCATTAATAAAGTGTAATAAGGCAGCTGTGGGTCGGTTATCTTTTTTAAAAAAATAAATTTTTGCTAAAAATTCCATCGATCGGCCTGGAGATAAATTACCAATACAAATACCCGTGAGTTGAGATTTACAAGCTGTACTATAAGTTAAGGGCTCTATTTGACTGGTAATACTTTGCCACTTGTAGCTTTCGATACCCCAATTACAAAACATTAAAATAAAGGCAAAGCAAAATAAAAACCAAGCATCATTATGAAACGAAATGCTTTGAAGCGACTGTGTGGTATGCCATTTGGCACTTAGTTGAGAATAAATTAAATAGAATAACGAGATACCAAATAGCAGTTTAAATACTAAGGCAAAGTTTAATGAGTTGAAGATGTTTTTCACTTAATAGCAATCAATAAAACAATAAATTTACAGCTTAATGAATGCAAAGGATAAAATAATTTTAGGTATCGATCCAGGCACTGTATTGATGGGCTATGGTTTAATAAAAATTTCTAAAAATACCCCTTCGCTAATTGTACTAGGCGTTATAAAGCTTGATAAATATGAAGACCACAACATTCGGTTATTAAAAATATTTGAAAGAGTGAGTGCACTTATGGAAGAGTATCAAGTAAACGAATTGGCTATTGAAGCCCCATTTTTTGGAAAAAACGTACAATCTATGCTTAAATTAGGCCGTGCACAAGGCGTGGCTATTGCATCAGCATTATCTAAAAATATTCCGTTTTATGAATATGCCCCACGTAAAATAAAAATGAGTGTAACCGGCAATGGCAATGCTAGTAAAGAACAGGTGGCCGCTATGCTTGAAAATTTATTACAATTTAAAAACGAAAACCAAACCTTAGATGCCACCGATGCGTTGGCTGCAGCTATGTGTCATCATTTTCAAAGCAAAACAATGGCATCCAATTCTAAATCTTACGCTAGTTGGAAATCATTTATAAACGATAATGCCTCCAGAACTGTTAAATAACCACATGCAACAACAAAATAAATACGTAATAATTGTAGCGGGCGGTACCGGTAGCCGCATGAATAATGCAGTACCTAAGCAATTTATGATGCTCAACCAAAAACCAACAATTGTTTACACAATAGAGGCATTTTTAAAATATCAAAAGAATATTTCGCTGATTGTATCTATTCATAAAGATTATCAAATTGATTTACAAAAGCTTTTTGCCAAATATTTTAAAAATCAACCCTTTAAGCTGGTTATAGGTGGCAAAACAAGGTACCACTCGGTAAAAAACGCTTTAGCAACCTTAAAAAATAAAACAGGTATTGTAGCCATACATGATGCCGCAAGACCTTGCGTATCAATAGAAACCATTAAATGCTGTTTTGATACAGCTCAGCAAAAAGGAAACGCTGTACCCTGTGTGCCTATTAGTGAGAGTTTAAGGCATGTACAAAAAAACACAAATAAATTTGTAGCTCGTGCTGCGTTTAGAATAGTACAAACACCCCAATGTTTTGATATACAAAAACTGCAACAAGCCTATAAAACCCCTTATAATAAAGAATTTACAGATGATTCTACCGTATTTGAATACCATAAACATAAAATTAACTTAGTACTAGGTAATTATGAAAATATTAAAATAACCCAAGAGGCAGATTTGCCAATTGCGCAATTTTATTTAAAAAAACGTAAATTGAAATTTAAACAGCTAACTTAACAAATTAAGAATGCCATTAAGCTGGAACGAAATAAAAGATAGAGCATTAAGTTTCTCAAAAGAATGGGCAGACACTTCAAACGAAGAAGCAGATGCAAAACCTTTTTTAGATGCTTTTTTTGAAATATTTGGAGTGCCTCGAAAAAAAATT
>JAVKLI010000006.1:0-41686 GCA_031539425.1 Bacteroidia bacterium | reverse complement strand
GCTACTAGGGTTATACATATTTTTTTCATGGTTGTTTTAATTTTAAAGTTTGTTAGTTAATTGTTTTTATTATAGTTCAGTTTTTGTGTTTAATTAAAAACACTTGTTTATAAAAACAACCAACTAAGGTCCTCGTTTATTAGAACAACATTTAGTGCTCTCTCTCTACGTAATTAAGGTTTTTGAGTATTTTCATTTTTAATTTAACTGGTTAAAATGTTAAAATGGATTAGAACAGTTTAACGAATATAGTAAAAAAAATAATGTAAAAGCAATTTATTTTACGCTTTAACCAGCTTACCGCTTTAACTAGTAAACCTAATTAAGTATTGTTTATATTGTTGATGCGTTAAAGTAAATAAATTATTTAGCGCAAATATGCTGTTATTAAAATCATTATTACCACATTATTTTAAAGATATAATTAGGTGAGTAAGTAACATTAAATAGTATATTCACAACCTTATTTTATAAACATGATGAAAGATATTTTAAATTCACTCGGAATAAAAAGCACTAATTTAGGCTGCTCTACAGGTTATAGTTTTTTTGCTAATGGCAAACCGTTAGAGTCATATAGTCCCGTTGATGGCACATTAATAGGTACCGTAACCACAGCAAGTGATACCGATTATAATACCATTATGCAAAGTGCCGAAAAAGCCTTTTTATACTGGCGCATGGTGCCAGCACCTAAACGTGGGGAAATTGTTCGTCAATTTGGTAATAAGCTAAGAGATAAAAAACAAGCCTTAGGCGCTTTGGTGTCTTATGAAATGGGTAAATCTTTACAAGAAGGGTTAGGCGAAGTACAAGAGATGATTGATATTTGCGATTTTGCAGTAGGCCTATCCCGTCAATTACATGGGCTTACTATGCATTCTGAAAGAGAATTTCACAGAATGTACGAGCAATGGCACCCAATGGGAGTGGTAGGTATAATATCTGCTTTTAATTTTCCGGTGGCTGTGTGGTGTTGGAATACAGCCTTGGCTTGGATATGTGGCGATGTTTGTGTTTGGAAACCATCAAGCAAAACGCCTTTATGCGCAGTAGCATGTCAACATATTTGGAACGAAGTAGCTCAAGAAAACCAACTGCCAGAAGGTATTTCTTGCTTAATGGTATCATCTAGCAGCGTAGGTGAAAAAATGTTAGATGATAAAAGAATTCCTTTAGTATCAGCTACAGGAAGCACACGAGTTGGCAAAATTGTTGGCGAAAAAGTAGCTGCCCGTTTTGGCAAATCTATCCTAGAACTTGGAGGCAATAATGCTGTAATTGTTACCCAAAATGCCGACTTAAAAGCCTGCTTACCTGGCATTGTATTTGCCGCTGTAGGCACTGCAGGCCAGCGTTGTACCACTACACGTAGGCTTATCGTACATCAATCTATCTTTGAAGATGTAAAAACAATACTAATATTAGCTTACAAACAACTTAAAATTGGAAACCCACTGCTTGAAACAAACCATGTAGGGCCTTTAATAGATAAGTTAGCCGTTGCAGATTATTTAAAAGCTATTGATGCCTGCAAAAACGAAGGCGGCAAAATAGTAATAGAAGGTGGCGTATTAGAAGGTAAAGACTATGAAAGCGGCTGTTATGTAAAACCTTGTATAATTGAGGTAAACAATAATTATAAAATTGTACAACACGAAACGTTTGCGCCAATTTTATATTTAATAAAATATAATACACTAGAAGAAGCCATTTCTATACAAAACGATGTGCCACAAGGCTTGTCATCATCTATAATGACACTCAACATGCAAGAAGCCGAAATGTTTTTATCTGCAGCTGGTAGCGATTGCGGTATAGCTAATGTAAACATAGGAACAAGCGGGGCTGAAATTGGCGGGGCTTTTGGAGGTGAAAAAGAAACTGGCGGAGGTAGAGAAAGCGGCTCAGATTGCTGGAAAGCCTACATGCGCCGTCAAACAAATACCATTAACTATGGCACCAAACTTACCTTAGCACAAGGCATCAAATTTGATTTTTAATTTTAACACCTAACACCTAACACCTAACACCTATATATTATGTCACTAACAGTATCTAAAAATAAAGTAGTTAGCCTTAGCTACGAATTAAATGCTAATTTACCTAATGAGGCTCCTAGATTTATTGAACAAACAAGTGCTGCACAGCCATTTGTATTTTTAGTAGGCTCACAACAAACCATACCCGAATTTGAAAATAATTTATTAACCAAAAAAAAAGGCGACGGATTTAATTTTATTATTGAGGCACAAAACGCCTATGGGCTTACGGATGGTGACTTAATCATTAATATACCAAAAAATACCTTTTTAGTAGATGGCGTATTTGATGAAAATAAAATAAAAGTAAACCATGAGCTTGCCATGAATGATGCCGATGGCAGAGAAGTAATAGGATTGGTTAAAAAAATATCTGAAGAGTTTGTAACCATGGATTTTAATCATCCGCTTGCCAATCACACTCTCCATTTTAAAGGACTTATTGAAGATGTAAGAGAGGCTTCTAAAGAAGAGATTGGCCACGGTCACGTGCATGGACCAGGTGGCCACCATCACTAATTCGCGGTTCAATTTTATTTTTTTAACTTGTTAGCATTTAATAAGTAATTTGAAGTATTTACATTTAAAAAAATATGTATTTTGTAGTACAATTTTTTTTATGATGAATAAATTTTATTTTTCTGTAATATTATTTTATGGATTTTTTTTAAACCTAAATATATCAAAAGCACAACAACCTTATCAACCACCTAGCAATTCTCGCAAAGAAAAAGCCTACGCCATACACGGAAACAATACTATTAAGCATAGTTATAATAATTTATTATATGAATTTAAACCCGAAGATTTAAAAGGAGATTTTATAAAAGGATTTAATTTAGTAGAAAACGAGTACAATTATGTAAAAGGCTTAACTACACTGCAAAAAGCCCTTACAAAAGTTAAAAAAGGAACCTTTAACCCTGATTTAGATTTTTGCATTGCCAAAACCTATCATTACTTTAATAAATTAGATTTAGCCAAAGAGCATTACTCTAAAGCATTAGCAAACATTGATAATTTTGTATACTATCAAAATATGCAAAATGAAATTAATGTTAGATTAGCCAATTGCGAATACGCATTAACAAATAACAAAATAACACCTATTACCAAATATTATGTAGCTAATTTAGGCTCTTCTGTTAACTCTACAAAGGCAGATTATGCGCCTTTTTTTGCATCAGATACCGCATTAATTCTATCATCTAAAAGGCCCTTTGAAAATAATATAGTAGAAAGCAACCAGTCTTTAAACCTATCTAGATGCTATAAAGCAGATATGATTAAAACTCATGATACATTATATAACCCTGCCAATCATGTTTTTAGACTCTACAACGAAATATATGATTATAACCAAAACCCATATATAGCAAGCCATTTTCAAACGTATGATATTAAATCTAAAGAAGTGTCGGACCGTGCACATCAAACCTTATTTTATTATGATATGTCTGAAACTACACACATGGAAAAAATATTGGTGTTTTCAAACACTCAATTGTTTGAATTAAGAAATAATACTACTTGGATTATATTAAAAGATGAAATGTTTGAATCTTTATCAAACAAAAAAAAGAAATCTATTTACATAAAAAGTGCTTGTTATGGTGCTAATTTTAATGAATTGTATTTGGCTATAGAAGGTTATGATGACAATACTTTTGGGGGTACTGATTTATATAAATCTACCAAACAAAGTAATGAAAAGTGGGGATTACCAGAAAACCTTGGTAATAATATTAATACGATGTTAGATGAAGATACCCCTAATTTATCTCCCGATAAAAAAACCTTATACTTCTCATCCAATGGTAGAGATAATGGCTATGGAGATTATGATATTTTTAAATCAAAAATTAGTGCAGATAATCAATATACTACGCCAGAAAACTTAGGCTTACCAATAAATAGTACAGCGGTTGATATGTGCTACTCAGAATCTAATCTGTTTGCTTCACAATATTTTGCGTCTAACAGGCCAGGCGGAATTGGAGATTTAGACATATACAAAGTTATACATACCGAAGCTATATTACGAAATTGTGAAAATAATAAACAACCTAGCCTATTTAACCCTCACCTAACATTACACGCAAAGTTAGATACAGTAAATAAATTTATTGAATTAAAGTATACAAAAGATGCTTTTATAAAAAATACTAAAGCCTATGTTAGCTGGAATTTTAATACCCATACCAATATCTCATTTTTAGATACATTTAAGGTAAACATTCAGGGCTATGGTAAAAATAATATTAAGTTAAATGCACTTATGTATTGCGATACTTGCGTTCAACCGTATGCAATATGCACTGGAACTATTATTAATTTTGAAAATCCTAAGCCTATTTTAAATGCGTCTGTTTTTGCGGGATCTGATAACACATTGACTCCCAAAGCGCCAATAGTTGCTGCCCCTACAAAAACTGTAGCACCTAAAACCCAAACTTTAACTCCAGCTTCTGTAAAATCTTCTACTATAACTAAAACAACTACAACTGCTGCAACCGCTACTAATACTGCTAAAACATCAACTGTAACTGCAAAATCACTTGTAGATCAAGGAAAAGTTGCAGACTCTGTAAATATATATTTTGAATTTAATTCAGCAAAAATTGATTCGGAAGCTGTAAAAGCTATGCGTATATGTATTAATATTTTAAATAAAAATAAAAAGTTACAACTTGCCATTCATGGCAAAACAGACTCTAAAGGGTCTGATAAATACAATACAGAGCTTTCGTTAAACCGCGCAGAAGCTGTTAGAAATTGGTTTTTAACAGAAAAGATGCCAGAAACAAGAATGTTAAAAATATTAGCATTAGGAGAAACGCAAGCCAATGCAGATGAGAAAAAAACTGAAGCCCAAATAAAATTAGATAGAAAAGTGGTTATTTATTTTATAAAATAAATAGTTAACCAATTTTATTTACTTTTTTAGACATAAATAATAAATGAAATTTTTTAATTGCATTCTATTTTTATGTTTTATTCAAATTAGCATATATGCGCAATTAAATAACACTAATTATGATTCTATCATTCAACCAAACATTAAAACTGTTTTGTTGCATGATAAAAATTGGGAATCATCAGAAGCTATTTTAGATTTAGCACAACCAACTCCATTGTTATTGAGTTTTGATGAACTGGGTAATCAAAAAAAAAATTACACCATTTCATTCCAACATTGTGATGCTTATTGGCAACCATCTAATTTATTAGCTACAGAGTATATAAGTGGTTATTTAGAATTAAATATAAATGAGTATACTTTTTCTGAAAATACAACGCAATCCTATGTGCATTATCAAGTAGAATTTCCTCAAGATAATTTAATGTTTACTAAATCTGGTAACTATGTTGCATATGTTTATTTAAACGGCGATAAAAACCAGATTATTTTCACAAAACGTTTTGTAGTATTAAATTCGAAAGTATCTATTAGCACCTCTGTTAGAGAGGCAATAAAGCAAATTGAGCAATCTAATTCTAAACAACAACTTGATTTTGAACTTAACATTCAAGCATTACATGTTATTAACTCAAACCAAGAAATTATTACCTTAATTCAACAAAACCACCGTTGGGATAAAACAACTAACAACCTTGAACCAACATTTATCAATCAAAATAAACTAACCTTTTTGCAAAATGAAGAAGCTTCATTTGAAAGTGGTAATGAGTTTAGACTTTTAGATGTTCAATCATTATTAAGTACCAATAGAGGTGTATTTAAAAATTATTCAGATAGTTTATTTCAAAAACACGCATTGCTAGAAACTGATAGACAAAGACGGGGCGGCAGCTACGTTTTAACACCTGATTTAAATGGCGGATTACATATACATAATAGAGATTTTAATTTGAATAAAAAAAATTCGTCAGATTATGTGTGGGCTCATTTTAGTTTAAAGTTTAGAAATGTAGATTCTTTAGGCTCAATTTACTTAATGGGTAAATTAGGTAACTGGCAAAAAACAGCATTAAATAAAATGAGATTTAACACAAAATGTAATTGTTATGAAGTAAAGTTATTATTAAAGCAGGGTTTATATTTTTATAATTATGAATATGTAAAACATACCGACAAAAAATCTAGCGTTTATGCTATTGAGGGTTCATTTTGGGAAACAGAAAATGATTATACTATTTTAGTTTATTATCGAGAAAGAGGCACAAGATACGACCAACTGGTTGGGCTAAAAAACATCAATTCTATTAAACAATAAGGCTAACTGTGTGTGTAAGCTCGCTTGTATACAACACACAACAACACACAACAGAATTGCCAATTGTATTATACAAACAATTTAAATTACCAAATGGCTACATCATCAAAAGCGGTAAGTACCCTATATCTGAAGATAAGGGGCACATAGTGCTTAATTTATGAAACTAAACCTATAACCTATACCATAATCAAAATGCGTGGCTATAGCCCATTCCGACCGTAAGGTAAAACTAGCTACAATACCATTTTTAAAATAATAGCGCATTCCTATGCGGTGAAAAAAATGACCATCTTGAGGTATATTAGATATAAGATAGGCACCCATTTCTATTGGCAAACTTAAGCGACCAATATTAAAAGCATAACAGCCCTTTATTCCTACTTGTAATAAATTTGAATTAAAATTATTGATGGGTAATTTTAAATGTGCTGCGTTTATTTGATCATAAAATAAATCTAACCCTAGTCCCCACTTTTGTAGTTCGGATTGGTTATAATAGTAGTTAAATGATATTGTGTGAGCATTGTATTTTATGCCTCCTGGTTGTGGTAATTCGTTTATTCCAAATGCTGCCCAGGTATATAGTTCGTGCTTAGTTGGCCAAATTGAAGCGGTGTTAATAGAAGTTGCATTGAGATTTTGAGTTGAGGGTTTTAGTGAAACGCCTAAGTTAAACAACAATACATTTAAACCCAAATTTGGTGTTTGAAATCGGCCGTTTGATGCGTGTGCAAAGATGATTCCAGGTTCTATGTCTATAGCATTAGTGATAGGTAAATGCCACGAAGTTTTAAATAAAACAAAGGTGTTAAGGTAACTCCCTATTACAAAGTTATCTGGATTACTTACCGCATCGTAGGGTTTGGTTACTATACAAACGCCCCAAGCCAATTTAATGCTGGGTAAAAATATTTTTTTGTTGGTGTTAAATTGTATAAACGGCGCTAAGGAGATACAATTACCTAATACAGCATTATAACCATAATTAATAAACTGGGCAGAAAGTCCAACATTAGGGTAATTTAAAAGCTTATGCCATAATTGAGTGCCATTTGTTTTTTTATAAATATTAAATTCAAGGCTATAGTTGTTGTCTTTTACTATTGCGTTAATTATTGGTTTGTGAGGAACAATTAAGCCAAAACCTGGAGAAAGGTTATAGTTTAAATTATCTAAAAAACGGTTTTGTGATTTTGCTTTACAACATAATCCTATTAGTACTACTGAAGTAAATAATGCTGTGTTTAGATTATATTTTACAGTATGTTTCAAAGGGCACATCGTTTTTAAAAGCAGATGAATAAATATATTCTTTCAAACATTTGGCCCATGCTTTGTGGTTTTTTGTGTCATCCAAAACAGAGCTACTAAATGGTTTTCCAAAATGAAGTACAATGTTTTTCTTTTTGGCTTTAAACATTTCGTGTGGTAACAAAATCATTTCTATGTTTGTTTTAATACCTAACTTTTTACGCCAGCGAGCAAAGTTGTAAAAAAAACGAGAGTTTTGTCCTTCAATAAATACTGGTAACACCATGCGTTGATGATCTACAGCTTGAGTAACAAATCCTTTTTTCCATTCTAAATCTCCTATGACCCCATTAGCTCTTTTGCGAGATACCAAACCGGCAGGAAAAAATAATAAAGCCGATTTTTTTCTAAACACCTCTTCTACTAAACGCATATTTGTAGCAGATGTAGAGCCTAGCTTGTTGAGAGGTACAAAAATATCGCCATACTGTTTTATTTGTTTTAACATATCGTTTACACAAAATTTAACGTCACTCCTTAAATCTCCAACAACCTTTATAAAAGCCATACCATCAAGCCCACCCAAGGGATGATTAGCTACCATAATAATAGATTCGCTTAAGGGCACTCTATCTATGTTTTTTGATTCAATGCTAACATTCATTATTTCTAGCGCCCGTTTATTAAAAGCTAATCCTTCTAGGCCTTGCAGTTGGCTTAAGGTGTTGTTAATGTCTTTTTCGTGTAGTATTTTAGCAATTAATTTTATTATAAATGACGGCACCCAATTATAAACTTTAGCTAGTTTGGTTTTAAAAATTTTATCTATGTCAACTAGTTTGTTTTGTTTCATTAGTATCGTTTAAAAATTTAAAAGTAGGATGTTATTTACTTAAGTATAAATTACGCTCGCTGTATATTTTTTGAAAATACTCATCTTGCAAAGTGTCAATAAATGCTATGGCTTCGCCTGTAGATTTCATTTCGGGACCTAATTCTTTTTGAATTTCTGGAAATTTTTCGTAAGAAAAAACGGGAATTTTTATTGCAAACCCTTTTTTGGTTGGGTTAAATTTTATATCTTTTAGTTTGGCACCTAGCATTACTTTTGTAGCATAGTTTACATAAGGCTCATCATAGGCTTTGGCTATAAATGGTAGTGTGCGTGAGGCTCTTGGGTTTGCTTCAATAATGTAAACTATTTCGTTTTTAATAGCAAATTGAATATTAATAAGTCCAACTGTATTAAGCGCTAGGGCAATTTTTTTGGTATGCGCTTCCATTTGTTTAATCACATTATCAGATAAATCAAATACGGGAAGAACGGCGTAACTATCGCCACTGTGTATACCTGCTGGCTCTATATGTTCCATCATACCCACAATGTATACGTCTGTACCATCACAAATGGCATCTACTTCGGCTTCTATGGCTTGATCTAAAAAATGATCGAGCAATACTTTATTTTCAGGCAAATCATTTAAAAGTTTTACCACATGCTGTTCTAGCTCTGTTTCATTAATTACTATTTTCATTGATTGCCCACCAAGCACGTAGCTAGGCCTTACTAATAAAGGAAATCCAAGTTCTTTTGATAGTGTTACGGCTTCATCGGCATTGTTGATAACGCCAAATTTTGGATATGGAATGTTATGTTGTTTTAATAAAGATGAAAAACTACCTCTATCTTCAGCCAAATCTAACGAAGGGAAATCTGTACCTATAATTTTTATTTTGTAACGATGTAATTTTTCTGCCAATTTTAATGCCGTTTGTCCACCAAGTTGAACAATAACACCTTCTGGTTTTTCATGTAAAATAATATCGTAAATATGTTCCCAAAATACAGGTTCAAAGTATAGCTTATCGGCAGTGCTAAAATCGGTACTTACTGTTTCGGGGTTACAGTTAATCATAATGGTTTCGTAACCCATTTCTTTGGCTGCCAATACACCATGTACACAGCTATAGTCAAACTCTATACCTTGTCCTATTCTGTTTGGCCCACTGCCAAGTATAATTACTTTTTTCTTTTCAGAACAAATGCTTTCATTTTCAACTTCAAAAGTAGAGTAATAATAAGGTGTTTTGGCTTCAAACTCTGCAGCGCAAGTATCTACTAATTTAAATACTCTTTTAATATTCATAGTGTTTCTAAGCTGATACACTTCGCTTTCTAAGCAACGTAATAAATGCGCAATTTGTCTATCAGCATAACCCATCTGTTTGGCTTCATACAGTAGTTCTTGCGGAATGGTATTTAATTGAAATTTTTCAATTTCTCGCTCTACAGCTATCATTTGGTCTATCTGTTCTAAAAACCATTTATCTATGCGTGTTAATTTTTGAATGGTGTTAAGTGATATGCCTAGCTTAAGGGCATCGTATATCATAAAAAGTCTGTTCCAGCTGGGTCTTTCCAGTCCTGTTAATATTTCTTGTTGATTGGTATTTTCTTTACCATCTGCTCCTAAGCCGTTACGTTTTATTTCTAATGATTGACAGGCTTTTTGTAAGGCCTCTTGAAATGACCTACCAATGCCCATTACTTCGCCTACTGATTTCATTTGAAAGCCCAATTCTCTATTACAGCCTTTAAATTTATCAAAGTTCCATCGTGGTATTTTTACAATCACATAATCTAGTGTGGGTTCAAAAAATGCCGACGTGGTTTTTGTAATTTGATTTTGAAGTTCATCAAGCGTATATCCAATGGCTAATTTAGATGCAATACGTGCAATAGGGTAGCCTGTTGCTTTACTAGCTAATGCTGATGAGCGAGATACCCGAGGGTTAATTTCAATAGCAATGATATCTTCTTTTTCATCATCACTTACGGCAAACTGCACGTTACATCCGCCAGAAAAATTACCAATGCTTCGCATCATTTTGATAGCCATGGTGCGCATTTTTTGATAAGTGCTATCACTTAATGTTTGTGCTGGTGCCACGGTAATGCTATCTCCAGTATGAACACCCATAGGGTCAAAGTTTTCTATTGAACAAATAATGGTAACGTTATCATTTTGATCTCTTAATAATTCCAATTCATATTCCTTCCAACCTAGCACAGCTTTATCTATTAACACTTCGTGTATGGGTGAGGTTTGTAAGCCTCTGTTGAGTAAAGTGTCATAATCTTCTTTTTTGTAAACTACGCTTCCACCACTACCGCCAAGGGTAAAGGATGGTCGTATTACTAATGGAAAACCAAATTCTTGAGCAATAGATTTGCCTTCTAAAAAAGATTTGGCTATTTTACTAGGAGCCATGTCTACTCCAATTTCTATCATTTTTGTTCTAAACAAATCACGGTCTTCTGTTATTTTAATGGCCTCAATATCTACTCCAATTAGTTTTACATTATATTTTTTCCAAATACCTAAGTCGTCGCATTTCATGGCGAGGTTTAAGGCGGTTTGCCCTCCCATAGTAGGAAGTACGGCATCTATTTTTCGTTCGTTTAAAATTTGAATAATTGATTTTACTTCAAGTGGTAATAAATACACATGATGAGCGGTAATTTTATCGGTCATAATGGTAGCTGGGTTTGAGTTAATTAAACTCACCTCTATGCCTTCTTCTTTTAAACTTTGTGCTGCTTGTGATCCTGAATAATCAAATTCACAGGCTTGACCAATAACAATGGGACCAGAACCTATAATTAAAACTGATTTAATAGAATAATCTTTCATAAATAACGCTTAGTAATTTGAAGCTACTAATTTGCGGTTATTTTTGAAAACTTTGGTATTTGAGTGGGGTAAATTGTAGATAAATTATTAACTGCCTTTTGCTTATCACTTGAAGTTCCATTTTGAAATAGATTTACGAATTCATCTGTTTTGGCATTAAAAAAAAGCTCCATAATAAATGAGGCGGGGCGTATTTTAGCTACTTCTAAAAGCAAATCGGTAGTATTTAGTATGATATTGCGCCCGTCAGCCGCATTTTGATGCATCACATCTAACCCAAAACGGTGGTATTTATATATTGCCTCTCGTACTGGTTGGAATATAGGTTGTAAAGCGTTTTCGGGTATCCAATAGCGGTTATTGCTTGTTTCATTAGATCTCCAACCACTTTCTACAGCACTTTGGGCATTGGCTACTATTATTTGTGCTTTTTGATAAAAGGGCGTACCGCCTAATAACGCAAACGAATCGTAATCGTAAGCTAAAAAAATGTAGGCATAAAAGGCTAAAACGGAGGTTAAATTATTTTGAAAATTATTGACGTTAAATTCTAATTGTTGAAACTGTTGATATTTAAATGTAAAACGCTTATCTAAATAGTTAAATAGAGTAGAGTAGTAGGAGGTTTTAAAAATGGGTCTCCGGCATTGCACTTGTATAGAGCCTGAGTAGTCGTCGGCTCCGCTTTTTGAATCTACAATAATGGCTATGGAGCATTCAATTTTTTCTAATCCTGTAAAATTATCATTGGTCCATTTGGTGTTATTCATAAATTCATAAATAGATTTTTGTAGCTGGTCTAAAATTTGTTTTTCTACAGTTCCTTGTAATTGCGGGGCAGATACCACCACTTGACAATTTAATTCTTGACAATAAAACTGATTAGTAAAAACAAAAAATATAATGAAGGTTGATATAAAGCGCATAGTTTTATTATTTTTTATTAGACATGATTTGTAATACATAACTGGTAATATCTTCTGCAACTTCTGTTTTTGCTTTAAGTTTATAAGGTGTTTTTTTACCAAATTTATCAATAATTGTAATTTGATTGGTATCTACTCCAAAGCCAGTTTTGGTATTATTAGCAGCGTTTAATACAATAAAATCCAAGTTTTTGTTGTTTAATTTTTCAATTCCATTTTTTTCTAAATCGTTTGTTTCAAGGGCAAACCCAACTAGTATTTGGTTTGTTTTAATGTTACCCAATTCTTTTGCGATATCTACTGTATGAGTTAATTCGATGGTATTATTAAAATTATTTTTTTTGATTTTTTGCTCAGAAGCTGTTTTAGGCTTAAAATCGGCTACGGCAGCGGCTAAAATGGTAATGTCTGAATTAATAAAATATGTTTTACAATATTCAAACATCTCTTGTGCCGTAGTAATTGGAATTACTTTTATAGATGTATTTTTTACAGTTTCGTTGGTTGGTCCTAAAACCAAAGTAACAGAGGCACCCAATTTGGCAAAGGTTTCTGCAATGGCTATACCCATTTTACCACTTGAGTGATTGCCTATAAACCTTACAGGATCAATTTTTTCATAAGTAGGGCCAGCGTTTATAAGCACTTTTTTATTTAATAATGGTAACGTTTGTTTTAAAATATTGGTTATAATGTATTTTGCTATACGCTCTGGTTCAGGCATTCGTCCGTAACCAATTAAACCACTTGCTAAATCTCCATATTCTGATGGCATGATATGTACACCATGCTGTTGTAGCTTAGTTAAATTTTCTTTAGTAGTAGGGTGCTCGTACATTTCTAAATCCATTGCCGGTGCTATGCACACTGGCGCTTTGCATGAAAGGTAGGTGGCTGTAAGTATATTGCCGCACAAGCCATGTGCTAGTTTGGCTAAGCTATTAGCTGTAAGTGGTGCTATTACAAATACATCTGCCCAATTGGCTAAATGCACATGGTTGTTCCACTCGTTTTTATGATTAAAAAATGTAGCATACACTTCATTTTGACTCAATACACTTAATACTTTTTTAGATACAAATTCTTCGGCAGCAGTCGTCATCACCACTTTAACATTGGCACCTTGTTTTATAAAACTGCGGACCAACATCGGAATTTTATAGGCTGATATACCTCCTGTAATTCCTATAAGTATGTTTTTGTTTTGAAGCATTTTTATGTTTTAGCCTACTTTAACATAGGTAGTTCTATTTTTTTAATGGAATAAAATCAAAATAATAACTGCATCTTACGCTAATGATATAATCTAAAACGTCTTTATAACTAGGTTTTTTAAACCAACTACGTAATAAATAAATATATTCAATATCTATATTCAATTGTGATAATAATTTGTGATATTGTTTTTTCTTAAAATCACAAGTTTGCAGCTTTTTATCAATCATAATTAATTCTAATTTACTCAATTTCTTTTCTACAAACATACAGTAACTCGTCCTTTGGTAACCTATAGTAATCAACTAATTTTGGGGTTAGCTCTTTGGTGTAATTTTCAATTGTTACTTTAAATCCTGCTGCTTCTAATTTTTCTTTAAAATCTAATCCAAACAAGCGTAAGTGGTCTTTTTGCCAATAATGGAGCTCTCTTTGGGCTTCTGTTTTAATGCTTGGGTCTTCCAAAGTGTTTTGTCTGTTGGTATCTTGCGGAATTTGAAATATTCCAAAACCGTTAGGAGCCATTATTCTGTAAAGCTCTTTCATACACTGGTTGGCATCTGCTACATGCTCCAACACATGGTTACAAAATATCACATCAAATTTATTGTCTTCAAAAGGTGCGTGGTGCAAGTCAAAATGAACATCGGCAATGGGCGAATTGTAATCTCCAGTTATATAATTTAGGTTGGATATTTTTTTAAATAGTTTATAAAAACACTGCTCTGGGGCAATGTGTAACATGTTTCTTTTTTTTGTAAAAAAATTTGTTTTATTTTGCAAATACAGCCATAGCAATCTGTGTCGCTCTAATGATAGGCTACCTGGGCAAAGCACATTTTTCCGTTTTGCCTTACCGCTATAGCCATAGGGTAAAAATTTTCGGTAGGTTTTGTTGCTAATAGGATCTTTATATTTGGTGCCATAATACAGTATTGGTGCCAGTTTGCAAAACAACAAACTAAATTTAATTAGCACTGGCCTTGGGATGGTATTAAGTAAAAAATGAAACATGTTATGTAAGGTGAAATTATAATAATATTTATAAACTTCTATTATCTACGCCTAATAGCAGTTTATTTCGCAGGGTTTGAAAAAAATGAGGCTCTTCAAATCGCATTAAATTAAATGTAAAATTGGTTTTAACTAGTTCAAATTCAGCATTATTAGGAAGTTCTATCATATTTGAATCTAATGAAACGTTAAAATGTTCACTTCTACATTTTACTTTTATTTTAATTTTTCTGTTGTTGGGTACCACAATTGGCCTAACATTTAAGTTATGCGGTGCAATTGGCGTAATAATAAAATTGTCAGAATCTGGCAACATGATAGGGCCCCCACAACTAAGCGAGTAGGCAGTAGAGCCTGTAGGGGTAGAAATAATTAATCCATCTGCAAAATAGGAGTTTAAGAATTCTCCATCAATAAATGTATCTAAATGTATAAGTGTGCTGGTTTCTTTTTTATAAATAGAAATTTCATTTAACGCATAATGGTTTTGAGCTAAACTAGGGTGAGGATAAATTAATTCAAGTACGTCTCGTTTATCTAGGGTATATTTTTCTTTGATAGCCAACATGATGTATTTCATAAATTCATCTTTTGAAACTACAGCTAAAAAACCAAGTCGCCCTGTATTTACACCTATTACAGGTATCCCCGATTGCTTAATAAATTGTAAGGTTTCAAGTAAAGTGCCATCCCCCCCTAACGAAATTAATACATCTGTTTGTTTTTCTTTTAACTCTTCGCTTGTAGAAAAAGTAGGCAAATCAAAACATTTTGCAAATGTGTTATTTAAATATTGCAAATAAGGCTTGTAAACACATACTTTAAAATTTTCTATTTGTGCTAAAGTTAATAATTGCTCAAGGTATTTAGGATGATTGGCTTCGGTTTGTCGAGCATAAAATGCAAAAGTCATGAATTTTAAATATTTAAATAATGGATAAATTCATCTAATTTTGATTGATAATTTTGATCAAAAGTTTCACTGTTAAAAGTAGCCTTTACAACATATTGATGTCTGTAAAGACTTTGCAAAATATAATTAATATTTTGAACATTTACTTGAATGGTTAACTCTAATTTTTGAGTTTTTAAGTTTTCAAAAATTTGTAACCCTATAATTTTTGCATTATTTATCTCTACAATATTTGCTAATTGACTTAACATATAATTATTAGGGTTAACTTCTATTAATATTAAACTATTTTTTTCGTGATGTAAACCTAAATAATAATTTAATGTAGCTATTAAGTTTTGTAATGTTATATAACCACAAAATTGTGCATCTTGATTTATAACGCAACATATTGCAAAGCCCCCCTTATTAAAAAATTTAACCAGTTCCAGTATATGCTGATGATTGTATATTGTAACTTTTGTAGATGTATTTAAACATTGTGTTAAATTGTTAATGTTTAAGTTTTTTTGCATGGTTTGTTTGTCAACACTTCCAATATATTGATTTTGTTCATCAACTACTGCTAACATATTTAGGTGATGAAACGCCATTAAATCTAAAATGTTTTTTGAAGTTGTATTTACATTAATTGTAGGTAATTGGTCGTAATTGAAAAAATTAATTAGCATAAATAAAACTATTTTAAAATATAATAGAAGTTCTTAAATTCTTTTATTTAAACGGTATTAAAAAGTTAGTAATTATACGATAAAATTAATATTTCTAACTTATCTGTTAATATTTACTTTAATTTATGATGTAATTTTTATTATGTTTTTAAATAACATCACTTACATAAAAGTGATTAAAAAAAGTATGTTAAAAATAGGTACTTACTAACAAATTATAGGAACTTCTTAACAGTTAATTTTTGATGCCTTACTTTACTTTTGTCGTATTTAAATTTAACTTACTCAAAATCAGTTATATTAAAACAATGTTAATTTATATTTCTTTTCCTTTTAAATTTTTAAAGCATGTTTGTATGTAAGACACTTTATAAATAATTAGATAAAAAATAGACTTATTATGTTAATTGAAGAACCAATATTAAAAGACAACAAAAACCGATTTGTCATTTTTCCTATTAATCACTACGAAATTTGGGATTTTTATAAAAAAGCAGAAGCCTCTTTTTGGACTGCCGAAGAAATTGATTTATCTCAAGATATTAACGATTGGCAAAATAAATTAAATGATAACGAACGCCATTTTATAAAGCACGTGCTGGCTTTTTTTGCAGCAAGTGATGGTATCGTAAATGAAAATTTAGCCATTCATTTTTTAAATGAAGTGCAATACCCCGAAGCCCGTTTTTTTTATGGATTTCAAGTGATGATGGAAAATATACATTCCGAAACCTACTCTTTACTAATAGATACCTATATAAAAGACGGAACTGAAAAAGATAAACTATTAAACGCTGTAGAAACCATTCCATGTGTTGGTAAAAAAGCAGATTGGGCCTTACGCTGGATAAACAATGGCAATTTTCAAGAACGTTTAATAGCTTTTACCGCAGTAGAAGGCATCTTTTTTTCTGGGTCTTTTTGTTCCATTTTTTGGCTCAAAAAACGAGGACTGATGCCAGGGCTAAGCTTTAGTAATGAGCTCATATCACGTGATGAGGGTTTGCATTGCGATTTTGCCTGTTTATTATATACCAAACATGTTGAAAATAAATTGAACCCTCAAGTTGTAGCGGATATTATTAAAGATGCCGTTATTATTGAAAAAGAATTTGTGTGCGATGCGATACCTGTTAAACTCATTGGCATGAATGCCGATATGATGTGTCAATACATTGAGTTTTGCGCAGATAGATTGTTGCTAGCTTTAGGTTGTAAAAAAGAATATAATGCCACTAATCCGTTTGATTTTATGGAAATGATTTCCTTACAAGGAAAAACCAACTTTTTTGAAAAACGAGTAGCCGAATATCAAAAAGCTGGAGTTATGGATAAAAACAAATCAGGAAGTGAATTTAATTTAGATGAAGATTTTTAAAGTGCTGAAGATCAAATTTATAGAATAAAAGTAATGCACAATAAAAAGTTAATTAAAAAATACTTTTCATTAAAAATCTAACAAAAGATAAAAGAACTTAGATTAAAGATTAATTAATAACCATAAAAAAATATAAATAAATGTTTGTAGTAAAAAGAGACGGGTCAAAAGAATCAATTAAATTTGATAAAATAACAGCAAGAGTTCAAAAACTAAGTTATGGCTTAGATCCTAACCATGTTGACCCAATTATTATTGCAAAAAAAGTAATTGATGGTGTGTATGAAGGTGTTGTAACCAGCGATTTAGATAACTTAGCAGCCGAAACAGCAGCTAGTTTAGCAACCAGACATCCAGATTATACTAAACTAGCCTCACGCATTGCTGTGAGTAATTTACATAAAAATACCACAAAATCTTTTTCTAAAACCATAGATGCACTCTATAAATATATAGACCCTAAAACCAACTTAAAAGCCTCATTAATTGCAGATGATGTTTATGAAATCATCATGAACAATGCACAAATATTAGATTCGTCTATTATTTATGATAGAGATTTTGGTTACGATTATTTTGGATTTAAAACACTAGAGCGCTCATACTTATTAAAAATAAATGGCAAAGTAGTAGAACGCCCTCAACAAATGCTAATGCGTGTGGCCATAGGTATACATAAAGATAACATACAAGATGCCATTGAAACATACCATTTAATGAGTGAAAGATGGTTTACCCATGCTACACCTACCTTATTTAATGCAGGTACACCAAAGCCTCAAATGAGCTCATGCTTTTTATTGCAGGCCAAATCAGACAGTATAGACGGAATTTACGACACCTTAAAACAATGTGCCCGTATTTCACAATCGGCTGGCGGTATTGGTCTTGCTATTCATAAAGTGCGTGCTACAGGCTCTTACATAAAGGGAACAAACGGAACTTCAAATGGCATATTACCAATGCTTAAAGTATTTAACGAAACAGCAAGATATGTAGACCAAGGTGGTGGAAAACGTAAGGGATCTATAGCAGTTTATTTAGAGCCATGGCATGCTGATATTTATGATTTTTTAGACATTCGCAAAAATCATGGTAAAGAAGAACTACGAGCAAGAGATTTATTTACAGCTTTATGGATACCAGATTTATTTATGCAACGTGTAGAAGAAGAGGGCAACTGGAGCTTGCTTTGCCCTAACGAATGCCCTAACTTACATAACACTTGGGGTAAAGAATTTGAAGCATTATACACTAAGTACGAACAAGAAGGCAAGGCACGTAAAGTAGTAAAGGCTAGAGATTTATGGGCTGCCATTATAGATTCTCAAATTGAAACAGGAAACCCTTACATGCTGTATAAAGACGCTTGTAATTCAAAATCAAACCAACAAAACTTAGGCACCATTCAATCATCTAACCTGTGTACTGAAATTGTAGAATATACAAGCGCTGATGAAGTTGCTGTTTGTAATTTAGCATCTATAGCCTTACCACGATTTGTAGATGAAGAAAAAGGAATATTTGACCATGAAGCCTTATTTAAAGTAACCTATACCATTACCAAAAATTTAAATAAAATAATAGATAGAAATTATTATCCAATTCCAGAAGCTCGCAATTCTAATATGCGCCACAGACCTATAGGTATTGGTGTACAAGGCTTAGCAGATGCCTTTATGATGTTACGTTTCCCATTTGAATCGGAAGATGCCAAAATACTAAACAAAGAAATTTTTGAAACCATTTATTACGCATCTATGACGGCAAGTAAAGACATAGCCAAAGAAGATGGACCTTATGAAACTTATGCAGGCTCACCACTTTCAAAAGGCATTATGCAATTTGATATGTGGGGTGTAACACCAAGCCCACGTTGGGAATGGAATGTATTAAAAGAAGAAGTACAAAAATATGGCGTACGCAATTCCTTACTATTAGCCCCAATGCCTACAGCTTCTACAGCACAAATACTAGGTAATAACGAATGCTTTGAACCGTATACCTCAAATATTTATAGCCGACGTGTGTTATCTGGCGAATTTATTATTGTAAATAAACATTTACTAAAAGATCTTTTAAACCTTGGCTTATGGAATGAAACATTAAAAAATAAAATTGTTTCTGCAAATGGATCCATTCAAAATATACCAGAAATTCCGCAAAATATTAAAGATATTTACAAAACAGTTTGGGAAATTAAACAACGTACCATTATTGATATGGCTGCAGATAGAGGCGCATTCATCTGTCAATCGCAATCATTAAATTTATTTATTCAAGATGCCAATTTTGCAAAACTATCATCAGCACATTTTTATGCTTGGAAAAAAGGCTTAAAAACAGGTATGTATTATTTAAGAACAAAAGCTGCCGCCGATGCTATTAAATTTACGATAGAAAAAGCACATCAAGAAATGCCTATTTTAGGTAACGAAGATACCCTAGTTATTGAACGCAAATTAAACACAGTGCCTGCATTTAACTTTGAAGATCAACAAGCACAAATAGCTTGCTCATTAGATAATCCAGATGCTTGCGAAGCTTGCGGTTCTTAAAAAGAAAATACTATTAGGCAAATTATTCTTTATTAAAATCTCCAACTATAATATAAAATTATTTATGGAACAAATAAAAGATACAACATCAAAACGTTCAGATTTATTGATTATTCTATGTGTGTTGAGTTTTTTAGCAATAGGTTGCCATTTTATTGCTGAAGGAATTTCACTTTTATTTTCAGATCAATTTCAGCAAGTGATTGTAAACATGGCTCAAACTAATAATCCTGAAGCAGCTGCAGAGTTTCAAAATGAATTTAATCAAGATGTAGATAGTGGCTATAAAAATTTACCAAGTATATTAAATATAACATTCAATATTCTTTGTTTAGTAGCTGTAATTATGATGTGGAATCAAAAAATGAAAGGATGGTATTTGTATTGTATTGCCGAAGCACTTCCAATTTTAGTAAGCATCATACAATTAATTTGCATAGGAACAAATCATATTGTATATGCTGTTTTTGAAATTATATCAATTATAGCACTAGATGCTGTATTTGCTTATTTATATTATAGGCAACTAAAATCTATTTCATAATTAAATGAAAATTACTTTTTTAGGAACGGGTACCTCTCAAGGTGTACCTATGATTGCCTGCAAATGCAACGTTTGCATGTCAAAAAATGAAAATGACAAACGACTGCGGACCTCCTTACTTATTGAAAGTAAACAAACCAACATAGTTATTGATACTGGCCCTGATTTTAGACAGCAAATGTTACGTTTTAAGGTAAAAAAAATTGATGCAGTTGTGTTTACACACGAACATAAAGATCATATAGCAGGGCTTGATGAAGTAAAAGCATTTAATTTTTTTAATAAAATGCGCATGCCTGTATATGCAACAAAACGGGTACAAAAGGCATTAAAACGAGAGTTTGCCTATATTTTTAATAACACCAATTACCCAGGAATACCAGAAATAGATTTGATAACAATACATAAAAAACAGTTTCAAATTAACACTATTCCCTTTTTACCAATAGAAGTAATGCATTACAAGCTTCCAGTTAATGCGTATAGAATAAATGATTTTACATATATCACAGATGCTAATTTTATTTCGGAAACAGAAAAGGAAAAAATAAAAGGATCAAAAATTATAGTGTTAAATGCCTTACGCAATGAACCACACATTTCACATTTTACATTAAATGAAGCCGTCAAATTAATAAACGAATTAAAGCCTGAAAAGGCTTATTTTACGCACATTTCGCATCAATTAGGCTTACATCATCAAGTAGAAAAACTATTACCGCCAAATATTAAATTGGCGTATGATGGGTTGCAATTAGAAATTTAAGATACTTATTGTAAAGTTGCTACTACCATGTAGCTATTATTGTTTGAAACAATATTAAAATTTATTTTATAAAATTGAAGCTGCATCATTAGGCTTATAATAGCTTCGTATGTAATGGAACTGCTGCATAGCACAATGCTATTAACATGTTGTGTTTTTAAAATAGCTACTACGTTTTGATAAAGGTTTAAATCGTACGATAGCTGTAAAAGGTTAGTGATATCTTGCCGAGGGCTTATTAGTTTTATCGTTTGTGTGATGTCTTCGTTATTACCAATAATTAAGGTACTAGCAGGGTAAGAATTTATTTTACGCTGCTTGTAAATAATAAGTTTAGCTGTTTTTTTAACACTTAATATAAGGCATTTTACAAGAATATTAGCATATATAGCCACGGTACTTAATGTAAAATGAAAGATTGAAAAATGCTTTTTAGCAAATTTGTACATAGCGTATTGAAATGTGTATACATATTTAAAGCTCTGTTTCTTAGTACACTCACCTTTGTAATGTATAATTTTTGTATGCGATAGATAGTAATTAGAGTAACCAGCTTGTTTTATTCTGTAAGCTAAATCTATGTCTTCGCCGTACATAAAAAATTGTTCGTCAAAGTAACCTACTTCATTTAATACTTTTTTTGTAGTAAAAAAATAGGCCCCACTTATAATATCTATCTGATGCACAGACTCTTGAGCTAAAGCATTTAAGTGGTATTGGTTAAAAAAATGAGATTTAGGAAACAGCTTGCCAATACCCAATACATAGCATGTAGCAGCCCATACTGTTGGTAATCCTCGTTTTGATTCAGTAGCAAATACCCCATGAGTATCAATCATTTTAACTCCTATGGCCCCTACATTTTTTTGATTAACAAAAAAACCAATACAAGCGGTAAATGTATTTTGTTGCACTACGGTATCTGGGTTTAAAAATAATACATAAATACCATTGGCAATGTTAATACCTTGATTGTTGGCCTTAGAAAAACCGATATTGGTTTTGTTTTCTATTGTAATAATATCAGCGTATTTGCTTTTAATACGTTTTATATGTCCGTCGTTAGAAGCGTTATCTACAACTATAATTTCAACACTTAGTTTGTTAATGGCTCTGTAAACAGATTCTAAGCAAAGATCTAAAAAAGAATTTGCTTTATAATTTACAATAATGATAGATAAATCAACAGATGATACCATGAATAAGTAAAAATATTAATAATTATGTTACAAAAAATTATTTAATAAATACAGTACATTTGAGCATTAAATTAATAAAAAGATGAAAGAAGTTTTTATTGTAAATGGTGTACGTACTGCTATTGGTAAATTAGGAGGTAGTCTTTCCTCAATTCGTACGGATGATTTAGCAGTTACAGTATTAAAAGGATTAATAGATAAAAACCCCAGTATTAATTGGGAAGAAGTAAGTGATATTATAATGGGTTGTGCTAATCAAGCTGGTGAAGATAATCGTAATGTGGCAAGAATGGCCGCCATTATGGCTGGCTTACCCCTTAATGTACCAGCCCAAACTGTAAATAGGCTTTGCGCCTCTGGCCTAAGTGCTATAACAGATGCCGCTAGGTATATACAAACAAACGACGCCACGTTAATGATAGCCGGTGGGGTAGAGCACATGACGCGTGCGCCATATGTAATAAGTAAATCTAATCAAGCACATGGAAGAGATCAAGTAATGTATGATTCTAGCTTTGGGTGGCGCTTTATAAACCCAATATTAAAAAAAATGGTGGGTGTAGATACCATGGGTGAAACTGCCGAAAACGTGGCCATGCAGTTAAATATAAGCAGAGACGCACAAGACGCCTTTGCGCTTAATAGTCAAACAAAAGCATTTAAATCACAGCAAGCTGGCCGCTTTAATAAAGAAATAATATCGGTATCGATACCTCAAGGTAAAAAAGACTCTATACTTTTTAGCCATGATGAATTTATAAAACCAACTACTACACTAGAGGTATTACAAAAGTTAAAACCAGCCTTTAAAGATAATGGCTCTGTAACTGCCGGAAACTCATCAGGATTAAATGATGGTGCAGCGGCTGTATTATTAGCTAGTATTGAGGCTGTAAATCAATATCAATTAAACCCATTAGCCAAAATAGTTAGTAGCGCTGTAGTAGGTATTGAGCCACGTATTATGGGCTTGGGGCCTGTGGAAGCTACAAAATTAGCTTTAAAAAAGGCTAAACTATCATTACAAGATATAAGTGTTATGGAAATAAATGAAGCCTTTGCGGCTCAAGCTTTAGGCTGCACACGCTCCTTACAATTAGATGACAACGACCCCCGTATTAATCCAAACGGTGGTGCTATAGCGCTTGGACACCCTTTAGGAATGAGCGGTGCGCGCATTTTATTATCTGCAGCTATTGAGCTTCAAATACAACAAAAACAATTTGCCCTAATAACTATGTGTATTGGTGTAGGGCAAGGCTATGCTGTAATAATAGAAAATGCAGGTAAAAATTAAGTTACATATTAAAAATTTTTAAAAATAGTTAACAAATAATCAAAACATGATGTGTTGCAGTAAAGTAAAAAATATAAAATTAATTAAACAATAATTTTAAGCATCTTTCTATAAAAAAATCTAAAATTTAAAACAAGTGACTTTAATCAAAAGCATATCTGGTATTCGCGGTACAGTGGGCGGAATTGCAGAAGAAAATTTAACCCCTTTAGATTGTGTTAAATACACAAGTGCATATGGGCAATGGTTAAAACAAACAAATCCTTCCGATAAACTAACAGTTTTGGTGGGGCGTGATGCCAGATTATCTGGGAATATGTTTAGCAAAATTGTGAGCGGCACCCTAATGGGAATGGGTATACACGTAATAGATTTAGATTTAACTACTACGCCAACAATTGAAATGGCCGTTACGCATTTAAAATCAAATGGCGCTATTATGCTTACTGCAAGCCATAACCCCATACAATGGAATGCCTTAAAATTGTTTAACTATTTAGGCGAATTTATATCGGAACAAGATGGCTTAACTATTTTAAATTTAGTTGAGAAAAATCAAATTACTTATACCGAAACCATAATTTTAGGAAACTACACTCTTAAAACTAATTTTTTTGAACATCATATTTCCGAAATTTTAAAATTAAAATATGTAGATGTTCAAGCTATTAAAGCAGCCAATTTTACGATATGTTTAGATGCCATCAATTCTACAGGCGGAATTATAGTGCCTATACTGTTAGAACAATTAGGAGTAAAAAATGTGATTAAAATTCACTGCGAGGCACATGGTCATTTTGCGCATAACCCTGAGCCCTTAGCCGAACATTTAACAGACTTATCAAATAGTGTAATCACTAATAAAGCACACGTTGGTATAAGTGTAGACCCTGATGTAGATAGATTAGCCTTAGTTTGCGAAGATGGCACTATGTTTGGCGAAGAGTACACCTTAGTAGCCGTGGCTGATGCCGTTTTAAAACATCATAAAAATGGAAACACAGTTTCTAACCTATCATCTACCAGCGCTTTAAAAGATGTTACATTAAAAAATGGCGGTAGTTATGCTGCATCGGCAGTAGGAGAGGTGCATGTGGTAACTAAAATGAAAGAAACAAACGCTGTAATTGGAGGTGAAGGAAATGGAGGTGTAATATTACCCGAATTACATTACGGAAGAGATGCATTAGTTGGAATAGCCCTATTTTTAACGCATTTAGCTAAATCAAAACTTAAAACTTCAGAGTTAAAAAAACAATACCCAATTTATGTAATGTCAAAAAATAAAATTGAATTAACGCCACAAACAAACATAGACAGCATTTTAAATACCGTCAAAGCAAAATACGCATCTCAACAATTATCAACTATTGATGGTTTAAAAATTACCTTCAAAATAGGATGGGTGCATTTAAGAAAATCCAACACTGAGCCTATTATTAGAATTTACAGCGAACACACCAATCAAAAAAATGCGGATAATTTAGCCAATGAAGTAATCAATTTCATTTTGCTATAGGTTGTATTATAAACACATAAAGTTGTTTTTTTTAACCTGTTCATTAGACAACCCCTTAAAAAGTAAGTATAAAATTTAAATTTATAAAAACATATCTAAAGCGTAATAACTCTGTATTCCTCGTTTTGAAACTATTGCACACAAATATTTAAAATATTAACTTCAGAAGTAAATTCAACAACTCCTAAAACTAGTTTTATTATTTTATGAATAGTCATTTAGACTATTCATAAAATAATAAAAGAAAATTTAAATTCTTATATTAGCTAGTAATTTCGATATTATTTCAACGTTGAAATTAAATTATTTACAATTTTTGAGTTTAAATTTAATTCAGGTACAAGCAATCCTAAAACTTCTTTTGAATAATTTAATGATTTTAAGGCTTTCGGGGCTTGCATTAGTCCTGCTTTTTTTATATCTGCAGATGCTGTAGTAATTGATGTAGAAGCATCTGATACTGCTTTAACTTGCGATGCAATATTTAAACCCAAAGCTGTTAATTCTTTTAAAGTTGGTTTTTTTACTGTAGCGTCAACAAGACCATCAACAGATTCGCCAACAGTTCTTTTGTACATTTCAGGAACAATAGTTTTAATTTCTTTAGTTGAAACTAACACTTTTGTTAAATTTGTTGCAAGTCCATCTATGCTTGAAATTCCTGAAGCTTTAGGTTCAGTTAAGTTTTCAAATTTTGCTTTGCGGTCTTCTGCATCTTTTGATTTCATTTCCGCTTTAAGCACTTCTCTTTCTGCTTTTAATCCGTCTTTTGTTTTTTGCGCAAATGTGCTTTGTTGCATAACCAAAATTAGACTTAAACTTAATACAGTTTTGTAAGATATTTTTGTTAACATGTTGTTTTGGTTTAACTTCTCTACTCTTAAAGATTTTCAGTAACTCTCCGTTTATTATAGTGGGTTCTAGACTCCACTTTATTTTTAGCGAAAATAAAGTTAATTATTGGATTAACTTTAAGGTTTTTACACATTTTTTAAGATTAATCATCACTTTGTCCACATTGTAAGCTTCTTAAACTTTATGGGTAGAACCAGGTGATAACCGAATTACTTCTGAGCACATCGTTTTAAATGTATCGAGCGAAACACCTGTTAGTCTCTTAAATACAGCTAACTAATTGTTTTTTTATGTCTTCCCATTTCATACCTAAAAATCAGAAACATAGTCTAATCATTAACATCATAATTAAGAAGTTATCAGTTAGATAATGTCAATTATGAAAGAGGTCTAATGTTAAAATGGATTAGAACAGTTTAACGAATATAGTAAAAAAATAATGTAAAAGCAATTTATTTTACTCCTTAACCAGCTTACCGCTTTGTAGTATAAAGCCACTTGGGCTGCTAAACCTATAAAAATAAACCCCTGTACTTAGGTGGCTTAGGTTAAGCTCCGTTTGCTGCTGGGTAATGGGCTGCTGCATTACTACTTGGCCTAGGCTGTTTACAATATGTATGGTAGTATTGGGCGTAAAGCCCTGTATATTTAAAATATTTTGAACTGGGTTGGGGCCTACCAAATAGCTAAACACTTGTGTGCCTTTTGGTAATTCATTAGTATTTAAAACCTCACCATTGGGGCCTATTTTGATCATAAGGGCGTCACGTTGGTTAACCATGCTGTTATCTATATAACTACCCATTATTAAAATGCCACCATCTTTTGTAGCTAAGGTATTCCAAGGTTGATAGTGTGCTTTGCCACCAATAAATTTTTTCCACTTTATGTTTAATTGACTATCCATTTGTACACAAACTAAATGATTTTTAAAAGTGTTATTAAAAATGTATGACCAACCTACCTGACCGGTTATAAATATTTTATTGGTATCAATAAATGTAATACTGTTATTTGATGCACCTAAATCTATATCTATTATTGAAATACCTGGTATTATTTTATATTGAATGGTAGAATCTTTTAGAAAGTTCTTTTTCAAAACCATAATTCTATCTTGATTAAAGTTGGGTGTAAAATCACTTGCAGTTGTACAAACAAACAAATAATGCGATGGGTTAATGTATTTTGCTGCTCTAAAGCTGCTTACATTATCAGCTATTGATTGATATCCAAGGTACTGTAATTGTGAGTTATAATTTATAATATTATTAGTTGAACCATCTGCCCAACCAAAACCTTTGTAGGCCCCTGTAGTTGGGTTTTGTATTATATCAGCTAAATAAACTTCTGTATTTGTATAGCTTATTGGCCTTACTAAATTACCTAAAGTATCTATTTCGTAATAAAAGGATTTTGGATTTGTCAAGTTTTGAAACATATAAGTGGTATAACCAGCATAAGTATTTTGAATAGTTTTTGTAATTTTTTGAACTTGAAAGTTCAAAAAAAAATTGGGACCTGTATGTTTTTTAGTATATAACTTTTGTAGTTGTTGGTTATAAACAGATACCCATAAGGTGTTTAAGTTAGTATAATCTCCTACCCCCCACACACCAATTGCCATAATATTTTGGTTAGGTAATAAAATTAAATTAGTTAACTCTAAAATTGAATCTCCAGGCGAGTCTATATTGATACTTTGTTGCAATACGCCATATTTATTTAATTTTAATAAAGCATGTTTTATATTACCCATAAGGTTTCCTATATTTGAAAACCGTTGTGTTGTATAGATAAACCCTTCATTGTCTTCTACAGCTGAGGTGAAACATCCATCTAAGGGGTGTTGTTGTTTATAAATCCAATGCGTGCTTTGCCCAAAGCATGCTATAGAAAGGATGACAAAAGATAAAATAATTAATTGTAGTGATTTCATATTAATTTTGATTAAAAGTATATTTAAAAATTAGCACACCAACATAACTTGATGTGCTAATTTTAGTTTGCATTACATTGTAGAAGTTGTTTTTAACCTAACGTGCACTTCACCATAAGATATTTTTACTATATGAGTATAGTTTCTTGGTGCCGCCATACCTATACGGATATCATAACTATAATTAAAATTAAAAGGAACTTTTCCTACTGTTTGGCCTGATATTACTAACTGACACTCTTGCCCAATTAATAAGCCCTTTTTAATATATTCGTTCATTTTTTGTTGATTAATACACAATGGATGTGTTATTAAATCTAGTTGTGGGTTATGAATATATCCTACTACAGGTTCAGAAACCATAATGAGTCTACCTGAACAACCTATACTATGTGGGTATAAAGTTGGAGTTGAGATTACATTTGTGTAATAAAACTCATGTTGTGGTGGTGCACTAATAATATGATTTCTAGATTCTGCTGTTACCCATTTGGTTAATTCTGTACTGGCATCCCTATCAACATTCGCTCCATAACAGGTTCCACATTTTCCACCTGCCCACCAAGAGCCGCCATTGTAACTATTATTAGAAAAGGGTTGATATGTTAACCCTGAAGCTGTAGTTTTTAATACATACTTTTGCATGGTGGCAGTGCTGCCTTCGTCTAACTTTACTAAATCAGTAAATACCACACTTTTATCGCTTTCGATTATGGTGCCTAAAAACTCAGTTATTTTACTTTGTACCTCTAAATACATGTTAGCTACTTCTGGAAAATCAACCGTGCCATCTGTATTTTTTGTAATAGATAAAATTTGCTCATCTGTATATTGTTTTTCATAGGTTATTTGATTACTCGCATTTAGGTAATTAATGCCGGCCTCCAAATAAAACTCTGTTGAGTCTAAACTATAGACATCGCTAGCTGTGCGGGTTTTTGCGTTATTGGTATTGTAGTTTTTTACTTTGCTTATAAAGTTTTGTAAACTACGCTCCAGCTTGGCGTCAGCTTCTGATATGCCGCTGTTGGGTTTATTGTGGTTATTGCTTATTTGGTTGTCTTCTTTTTTACAGCTTAGTATAAAAAGTGTAGCTGCGACTACTAGGGTTATACATATTTTTTTCATGGTTGTTTTAATTTTAAAGTTTGTTAGTTGAATTTTTATTTTGGTTCAGTTTTTGTATTTAATTAAAAACACTTGTTTATAAAAACAACCAACTAAGGTCCTCGTGTATTAGAACAACATCTAGTGCTCTCTCTCTCTCTCTACGTAATTAAGGTTTTTGAGTATTTTCATTTTTAATTTAACTGGTTAAAATGTTAAAATGGATTAGAACAGGTTAACGAATATAGTAAAAAAATAATGTAAAAGCAATTTATTTTACTCCTTAACCAGCTTACCGCTTTGTAGTATAAAGCCATTTGGGCTGCTAAACCTATAAAAATAAACCCCTGCACTTAGGTGGCTTAGGTTAAGCTCCGTTTGCTGCTGGGTAATGGGCTGCTGCATTACTACTTTGCCTAGGCTGTTTACAATTTGTATAGTAGTGTTAGGCGTAAAGCTTTGTATGTTTAAAATATTTTGCACCGGGTTGGGGCCTACCAAGTAGCTCAACACTTGTGTGCCTTTTGGTAATTCATTAGTATTTAAAACCTCACCATTGGGGCCTATTTTGATCATAAGGGCGGCGTCTGTGAGGAGATTATTTCTAGGGCCTATTATTCCTGATATTATAACGCCACCATCTTTAGTTGCTGTAGTGTGACGTGCTATATAAGATGCTTCGCCACCTATAAAGCGTGACCATGCAATATTTAAATTTTTATCTATTTGCCAACAAGCAAAATAACTTTTACCACCTACTATATCATAAGTACCTACTACGTATATTTTAGAACTATCAATAAAATCTATTGAATTCCAATCAGCATTTCTAAAATAAAAAGTAGTAACAGATGGCGTTTTAACTAATTTAATTTTAGCCATTATAGTATCTGCTTGGGCATCTATTTTTGTAATTGGTACGCTTCTTCCATTAACACTGCTATGCACACTAAAACTCATGTTTGTTATAAATGCTTTTTGGGTTACATACTTTATTTGTTCTCTACATTCTCTACAGCCACTATCAACATTTGAAAAATCTGAATGAAATTTAGAAGAATCAACCAATACCAAGTTGGTATTATACTTAAAAATATAATTTTCGTAATTATTAGAACTAGTTCCAATAATATTGTAATACCCGGTTATAGGATCTTGTTGTTCAATGTTACAGTGGTACCTGCGTATTGGGCTCGTTGGCGAAGGTATATACTCAGACGCTTGTTTTAATATATTACCTTGCATATCTATTTCTACTATTTTTTGAACTTTAGTAGAAAGGGTAGCAGGGGAGCCCAATCCAAAAATCATCGTGATGGTGTTTTGGCGCGTTTTAATCATGCTGAATGAATTAGAAAAACTGAGCGTATCTTCAGGTAAAGCAGTGTGTTGGGTACGTATCAGTTGTAAATTATTATCATACTCAAGCACACATATGTGGCTAGAAATGGGCATCCGGTTTGGAATTGCTTTACCACTGAGCCCCACTGCCAAGTAATGCTGATTGGGGAGTATAAAAAATCCTTCCAAAATTAATCCAGTATCAGGCAACATTACATCAATAAAAGTTTGTTGAGCACCATATTTATTAAACTTTAGCAACGAAAGGTTTGATGATGATGAAAAACTATTAGGTTCTACAGATAAAACAAACACATTACCCGAACTGTCTTCAACAGGTTTAGAAAAAGCATAATACCCAGGTATTACTGATTGGGATCTATATTTCCATGATAGCGAAGATTGCGCTTGAATTTTACTGATTAGTAAAATGATGATAGCTGTTGTTTTAAACATATGTTTCATAGAGTTGATTTTTTTATATTAATTAAAAATTAACTCCATACTCTACTAGCTAGTAAAGTATGAAGTTAACTATAGTTTATTTTCTTTTAAAATTGAAGTGCAGCGTGTGGTTTGCCATAATATATTATAAGATTATGTTGAGGAACACCAACGAATGGTCCTGGTCCTGTAGCACATTTTATGATAGCATTTGCATAAAATTTATATCTCATAATTTTAAACCCTGCTGTTTGTAACTGTAACCATTTTGGATATGCTTGCACTAAATCGCCAACTTCGTTATAATAAAAATTTAAATCAGCGGCTGAAATAGCATGGTCATTTATTACAGGGTAGGTAATGTTACCTTGACAAGGTGTAATAGATGACCATAATCTTGATTTACCTGATGGTGTTTTTAACCAAGTACGATCCCCTCCATTATGTATACCTGTTATAATTGTTGAATCAACATTGCTATAATAGATATGAGGAGTAGCTTGCGTAGGTATAATGCCATAACCGTTAAACACAGCTCCTCTATGTCGCCAGTTTGTGTAATCGGTTAATAAGGTAGTTGCGTCTTTTATACCTCTATATGCTCCGGTCCATGATCCTGTTGGGGGATTAGTATAACCATCTAAACGCTCGAACGCACCATAATGCCAAGCAATTACAAAAGGGTTTTGCATGGTGGCACCATCAAAATGATATGATGCTAATAACATAAAATCGGCAATAAGTTCATAATTTGGCAAATCCATTTCTTTAAATTCTAAATTTAAATCTAGGTGTGGGTCAATCAATCCTACTTCATTTCCATAGGTTTCGGCTGCATTTTTAAGTGCTGTATACAAGCTAGCAATAGCTGTAAAGTTAATGGAGCCATCACTATTTTTTGGAATACTAAAAGAGATTTTTTTTGAATATACTTTTACATCTTCTGAACTTACCCTTTTATATTCATAATTCATAGCCGTCTCCAAATAAAACTCTGTTGAGTCTAAACTATAGGCATTGCTAGCTGTGCGGGTTTTTGCGTTATTGGTATTGTAGTTTTTTACTTTGCTTATAAAGTTTTGTAAACTACGCTCCAGCTTGGCATCGGCTTCTGATATGCCGCTGTTAGGTTTGTTATTATTGCTTATTTGGTTGTCTTCTTTTTTACAGCTTAGTGTAAAAAGTGTAGCTGCGGCTACTAGGGTTATACATATTTTTTTCATGATTGTTTTAATTTTAAAGTTTGTTAGTTAATTGTTTTTATTATAGTTCAGTTTTTGTGTTTAATTAAAAACACTTGTTTATAAAAACAACCAACTAAGGTCCTCGTGTATTAGAACAATATTTAGTGCTCTCTCTCTCTCTCTCTCTCTCTCTCTCTCTCTCTCTCTACGTAATTAAGGTTTTTGAGTATTTTCATTTTTAATTTAACTGGTTAAAATGTTAAAATGGATTAGAACAGTTTAACGAATATAGTAAAAAAATAATGTAAAAGCAATTTATTTTATTAAATAAAAATATTATCCATTTTCTACAGAAAACCTTGCCAATGGCGTTAAAGATAAATTGGAGAATTTTTTATTTAAAAATTTAAAATGTGCAACCACTGCAATCATAGCGGCATTATCGGTACAATATTCAGATTTTGGAATATAAACAGTCCAATTATTTTTTAAACCCCTTTGGTTTAAACTATACCGTAAGCCTGAATTAGCAGCCACACCACCAGATATAGCTATTTGTTTAATATTAAGTTGATTACTTACTGCTTCTAAGTTTTTTAATAAGTAAAAAATTATATGATGCTGAATGGATGCGCAAATGTCATTTAAATTTTCAGAAATAAAATTGGGGTTTATGGCAACTTCTTTTTGAATAAAATATAAAAAAGCCGTTTTAATACCGCTAAAACTGTAGTTATTATTAGGTAGTTTAGGTGTTGGAAATTTATATTTTACATGGTTGCCATTTTTTGCGGCTTTATCAATTAATGACCCACCTGGATATTCTAAGCCTAATATTTTAGCAATTTTATCAAAACATTCGCCTACTGCATCATCTTGAGTTTGAGCTACTAATGTAAAATCAAAATGCGAGTTTACTTTTACAATTTGTGTATGCCCACCACTCACAGTTAAACACAAAAATGGAAATGGCGGATGGTTCAGCGTTGTGCCATCTTTAATAAAATGAGCCATAATATGCGCCTGCATGTGGTTTACATCAATTAAAGGAATTTGTAATGCCAATGAAAGTGATTTTGCTACAGATATACCTACAATCAAACTACCAGTTAAACCAGGGCCTTTAGTAACTGCAACAGCACTTAATTGTTGTAACGAAACGTTTGCTTTTTGTAGTGCTTCTTCAATAATATATAAAATTTTATTTTCATGATGTCTGCTAGCTATTTCAGGAATAACGCCCCCAAATGCTTGATGCTCTTTTTGATTAAATATGATATTTGACTGTATAACACCATTTTTAATAATAGCGCAACTGGTATCGTCGCAGCTCGACTCAATAGCTAAAATGACGATATCATTGTTATAATTCATTAAATTTGTGAAGATTAAATAGACTTAGCTTAAATGCATTATTGGATAAAACTAAAAACTTTATTTTTTAAAATTGTAAAAATAACATTGCTTGTTATATTATGTATTTTAATAAGTATTTTTTTATGTATACAATCTAACGCTTTTCAAAATTGGGCCACTCATAAAGTTACTTCATTTTTAAGTACAGAACTTAAAACAAAAATTGAAATTAAAAATGTAAGAATTTCTTTATTTAATAAAGTTAATATTGAAGGAATACAAATTTATGATTTAGATAATAAGCCTCTATTAACTGGTAATTCTATTGAACTATCTATAAGCAATTTTGATTTAAAAAAGCAATTTATTCAATTACAACATATTAAATTAAATGATGTTCAGTTTAACATGGCTCAAAAAATAAATGGTGGTAATTTTAATTTTGATTTTTTAATTAATTACTTCAGCAATTCTAAAGATACTATTGCCTATACAAATTCTAATTGGCAAGTATTATACGGTAAATTATTATTAAATAATGTTGGGTTTAACTTAAAGTTTTTATACAATCCTCAAACTATTTCTAACGAAATGAATTATGACAACTTAAAAATTTCTGATGCTTACGGAGAACTATCTAATATTAAAATTATTGACGATACTATTTTTACTTCTATTAAAAAATTAAAAGCCAAAGAAGCTTGTGGTATTGAATTAAAGCAATTTGATAGCGAAGTAAAAATATCATGCAAAGAATTAGTTTGTGATAAATTGTTTTTACAAACAGCTAAAAGTGTTGCAATTGGCAACCTTCATTTTAAATACAACCAATGGCAAGATTATTTAGATTTTAACAATAAAATTTATATAGATGGACAAGTGATAGATAGCACTTATATTAATATGTCAGATATTGCACACTTTACAAATGCTTTAAATGGATACAAAGATGTGTATTTTGCAAATGGACATTTTCAAGGAACAGTTTCTAATTTTAAAGTTGAAAATGCAAAAGTTGGTTTTGGAAAACTAACTAAATTTAATGGTAATGTATCATGTAAGGGTATTCCAGACATGAATACAACCACTATAGAAGTGAATTGTAAAAAATTAATTACAAGTTCAAAAGACGTTAAGACATTTTCGATACCAGATTACAATAAAAATCAACATGTGCCACTTCCTGCATTTATTGATAATATGGGCGCTATAGAGTATCAAGGTACTTTTTTTACGCAGTTATTTAACCTTATTAAAATTAATGGTATTATTCAAAATAAACAAACAACTTTAAAATTAGATGCACTCATAAATAATTTTACTCAAATAGATAATGCTACATATACTGCTAATATAGCTTCTAATATAGCTGGTTTAGAAAATTTTAATGCGTCACAAATAAAAGGGTTACAGTTTAATATTTTAATTACTGGCAAAGGTTTTAATGAAAATTTTACAACTTTTTATAATGGAACCGTAGAAAAAATAGAAACTACTAGTATGCAATTAAAAAACATTTTTATTAATGGTAGTGCTAATAAAAATAAAATTGAATCTCAATTTAAAAGCAATGATAGTGCTTCGGTTTTTGATTTAAGCGCTAAGTATAACCATCATCAAAATTCAGAAATTCAATTGAATGGCAATATTTATATGCTCAATTTTGACAAAACAAAAATTAGCAAAACATTTCCTTTAATTATAGCAACCAACCTTAATGGTAGTATGCAATTTGACAGTTTAAAAAATTACAAATTTAATTTGGGTTTAAACAATAGTTTTGTTTATTCTAAAGGAATAAAACATAAAATAAAACATTTTAATATAAATGTTATAAAAGATTCTGTAAAAACTAGGGCAATCTTAAATTCAAATATTGCTAATGCCAATTTAGAAATGTCATCAAATATTGATAATACAATTAATAAAATTCAAAATTATTTACATAACTATTTTCCAAATTTAATAAACAAAATACAGGCTGTAAATGAAAATGTTAAATGCAATTTAAACATGACTATTAATGATTTTTCTGTTATTGATCAATTTTTTTTAAACAATAAATTTTATTTAGCTCCCAAAACAGAAATAACATCTCAATTTAATTCATTAGAACATTTATTTAGTTTTAACATTAATAGCGACTTATTAAAGTGTAATCACATGAAATTGTATCAATGCTCAATTACAAAAAGGGCTGACAGTTTTAATATTCATACAACATCTAAAAAGGTTAATATTACTGATAGTATACAGATTATTGATTTGGATTTTCAGCTTGCAAAACCAAATAACGACTTTAGTTTTTTTACAAAATGGAAACTGAAAAATAATTTATTGAAAGAAAATAAAATTAATGGCACATTTAATTTTAATAATTTTTACACAAAAATTTATATCGAAAATTTTGCACTTCAATTACCCCAGGGTGATTGGACTCTTAATAAAAGCGATTCTATTAAAATAGACTCATTACAATCAATTACAATTAAACCATTATCTTTTAAAAGCGACAATCAAAGTTTATTGGTTTTTGGAAAAATTTCAAAATATTCAACTGACAAATTAAGTCTCATTTTTAATAACTTTAATTTAGCTCAATTTAACCCCATCTTGTTTAACAATGCAACAAAATTTGAAGGCACTTTAAATGGTATGGTTTCCTTACAACAATTATATCAAACCCCTGTTATAAATATGAATTTGCGTGTAGATAGTTTGAAGTATAACCAATTTTTAATTGGGAATATGACTTCGATTGCAGTTTATGATACTACAAGCCATCAAGTAAATATGTTTGGATTTTGTAAATATTCCAATGTTTTTACATCTAATCATTTAGCCTTTCAAGGTTATTATACTACAAACCAACCTAAAAATACTTTATATTATAATTTTAAATTTGATTCTATAAATGCAGCTATTGGCAATCAATTTATTTCTAAATTTTCTAAAATAGAATCAGGCTATTTAAAAGGAGTAGGAACTGTAGTGGGCGAATTGGGAAACCCTATATTCAATTCTACTTTACAAATTGTTCAAACCAAAGTGCATTTAGATTACACCAATGTGAAATATATTGCAAATGGTAATTTGTTTTTAAATAAAAACAAACTTCAAATTGATGAAATCACTTTAACCGATAATGACAATAAAACCGCATCCTTAAAAGGTTATTTTGATTTTGAAAACGCTAAAAATTTAGAATTTAATTTTAAAGTAGGGTCAAAAAATTTATTGGCACTAAACACAAATTATTTAAAAAATACATCTTATTATGGTAAAGCCTTTTTGGCTTTTGATGCAAACATTTATGGGTCACCGAGCAATGTTAATTTCGACATTGATTTAACTACAAATAAAGGTACACAAATGTATATTCCTTTAGGAAGTCCTTCAGAAGTATCGAGAAATAATTTTATAAAATTTGAAATAAAAGATAGTATAAAAAATAAAAAACAAAATATGAGTTTTACAAATTTGTATGTTAATTTAAAAATGAATGTAACTCCCGATGCAGAAGTTATAGTTAGTTTTGATAGGCAATCTGGTGATGTTATCACTACAAACGGTCAAGGATTATTAACAATGAATATAGATACAAAAGGTAAATTTAAAATGTATGGCGATTATATTATTTCAAATGGAAAATATGTTTTTTCTTTACAAAGCGTTATGAGTAAACAGTTTAATATTACTCAAGGTAGTTCTATAAAATGGGATGGAGATGTGCTTGATGCAAATATTGATATTGCAGCTATTTACAAACAACGATTTTCTATTACCCCTATTTATCCTGCCGATACATCTAAACGAAGATACCCTGTAGAAAGTATATTATATATTAAAAATAAATTGTCTGATCCACAATTATCTTTTGGTTTACAATTTCCGTCACTTGATGAAAATGTAACCTCGGTTTTAAAAACAACCTTATCAGATGAAGCTGAGGTAAAACGACAGGTATTTTCTATATTATTATTAGGTAGTTTTATTACACCTTTGTCGGCTGTATCTACAAATGGTTTATCGGCAGCTAATACTGCAGCTTCTACAGGCTCTGAGATGTTAAGCAATAAAATTAGTAAGTGGCTACAAAATATTACTACTCAAGTAGAAGTAGGTTTGAATTATAGGCCTGGTATGGGATTAAATAATAATCAAATAGATTTAACACTTAACAAACAGTTATTTGACAATAGATTATCATTAGATGGCAGTTTTGGGGTAAATAATAATCTTGCCAAGTCTACTGTTGCATCTAATATTATAGGTGATTTGAATATAGAATATAAATTATCACCATCAGGAAAATATAGAATAAAGGGTTACAACAAAACCAACGACAATTCTCAACTCTTTAATGCAGGGGGGGTATTTTCGCAAGGCATTGGTGTTATGTATAAAGAAGAGTTTAATTCTTTTTCTGAATTGTTTAAGAAAAAAACAAAGTAATTTTTGGGGAGCTTACAACATATTTAATTACGGGTTAAATAACAATTAATATCTAAATAACACAAAAAAAACTATTTAACTACGTGCATAAGTCCTACGGGGCTTTTTTTGATGCTTAAAAACAAGAATTTAAGTGCTGTCATTTTTATTCTAAAGCTTTAACCAATTATTTATAATTTTTTGTCCATGCCGAGATAAGATAGATTCAGGATGAAATTGCACCCCGTGCACGTTATCTGTTTGGTGAGAAATGCTCATAATGTTGTTTTGTTCATCTACTGCGTTTACGGTGAATTCGGCAGGTAATGAATTTGGATTTATAACCCACGAATGATACCTACCTACAACAAAGTGCTGCGGACAACCTTTTAATATTGCATTTTGACGGATCACTTTTATAGGTGTGGCTTGCCCGTGGCACACTTGTTTTAAATTTGTTAGCGTTGCATTATAATGAATGGCTATAGCTTGCATACCCAAGCAAACACCCAATATGCTTTTTGATGATGCGTATGTTTTTAACAATTTCATCATAATGCCAGCCTGTTGCGGCAATCCAGAGCCTGGTGAAAGCACAATTTGATCATACTTTTTTATGGCTTCTATTTTAATTTGATCGTTACAAAATACATCTACAGATACACCTTTGCAGGATTTTAATAAATAAATTAAATTATACGTAAAGCTGTCATAATTATCTATCATTAAAATTTTAGGCATGGATGTGTTTTAATGTTAATTCACTTTCAAATATAACCATACAATTTAATTAAACAGGCTATGAAATAAAGCTTCCATATTGCTTACTGGTACTACATTAATTTTAAATTGATTAACATTTAATCCTTTTAAATTAAAAGTGGAGATAATTATTTTTTCAAATCCTAATTTTTGTGCTTCGCTAATGCGTTGTTCTATTTTATTTACAGGCCTTATTTCGCCTGTTAATCCTACTTCTCCGGCAAAGCATATTTTTTGAGATATAGGTTTGTTTTCACTACTTGATAAAATAGCAGCTACTAAAGCCAAATCTAAGCCAGGGTCTTCTACTTTAATGCCGCCAGCAATGTTTACAAACACATCTTTAATGCCTAATTTAAAGCCACATCTTTTTTCAAGTACTGCCAAGAGCATTGATAATCGCTTGGCATCATAACCATTAGATGACTTTTGTGGTGTACCATACGCCGTGTTACTTACCAAGGCTTGAGATTCGATGAGTAAAGGTCTATTACCTTCTAATGTAGCTGCAATAGAAACACCACTAGTAGGTTGCTCCCTTTGTGTAATTAATATTTCTGATGGATTAAGCACTTCTTTTAATCCTGTACTTTGCATTTCGTATATTCCAAGTTCGTTTGTGCTTCCAAATCTGTTTTTGGTGGCTCTAATTAAGCGATACAGATGATTTCTATCTCCTTCAAATTGAAGTACGGTATCCACCATATGCTCTAACACTTTTGGCCCTGCCAAGGTGCCATCTTTAGTAATATGACCTATCATAAACACAGGTGTATTGGTTTCTTTTGCAAAACGTAAAAATTCTGAGGCACACTCTTTAACCTGACTCACGCTACCAGGGCTACTTTCAACGTAGGAGCTATGAATGGTTTGTATAGAATCTATAATTACCAATTGTGGTTGAATTTGTTCTATCTGCAAAAAAATATTTTGTGTGTTAGTTTCTTGCAGTATGTAACAGTTTTCGGTAGTAATACCAATGCGCTCGGCACGCATTTTAATCTGTTGTTCACTTTCTTCGCCACTGATGTATAATATTTTTAAATGTTTTAATCGTAAGGCTACTTGCAGCATTAAAGTGGATTTTCCAATACCTGGTTCTCCGCCAAATAATACCAAGCTACCTGGAACAATTCCCCCACCTAACACTCGAGATAACTCTTTACCTGCTACTGGAATACGTGGATATTCTGCGGTTCCAATATCCTGAATTAGAATAGGCTTGTTAGATTGCCCTTTTTCGTTTTTTGAAAACACTTGCAAACGATTGTTTTTAGCGTCTTTATGAATGATCTCTTCTACAATGCTATTCCAAGCATTACAGCTGTTGCATTTGCCAGCCCATTTATCGGCTTGTGTGCCACAACTTTGACAAAAAAATTGAACTTTTACTTTTGACATGTTTCTTGAATTATCCTACAAAGATAACTAATGTAAATAGCATCATATTGCTATAGAGTGTAGCATTTAAAAACAACTTATGTCAATGATAATAAAATGACGTATCAAATACAAATTTTTGTTAATTTTTTATTTATGCACTAAAGACACTAATATGCACAGCATCATATTGCTATAGAGTGTAGCCATTTAGGATTAAACTAATAAACAAGCTATTTATTTTTTTAATTAATTTAAAAATTAACTTTTAGTAATATACAAATACAATTTTTTGTTTTTAAAAATTCCTTTATTACCAATAGAATTCCACATTTTAATGTCATTTATACTTACACCATACTTATTTGCAATGCTGGCTAATGTTTCTCCTGCCTTTACAATGTGTTGTATTTTTATTATTTCTTTATATGTTTTTGCAAGCTTATTAATGCTATCATTTTTTAAAAACATTTCATAAATACTAGGCTCGTTAGCTAAAAACACATTGATGTGGTTTTTGGGTAACATTAATAGACAACCACTTTGAGGGATAATTTGTTTTTTATATTGAGGGTTAAAAAACATAATGTCATTTACCGGTACATTTAAAACTTTAGAAATTTGTTCAAACGACATAGGTGATTTTACAATCATAGTATCAACATCTAAATTAGATTTAACAATAAATGCTGGAGATATATTATGCTCAATAGTATGATTCATGATGTAATTAACAGCAATAAAAGCCGGCACATAAGATTGTGTTTCACGAGGTAAATAAGGCCTTATCCCCCAATATGTTCTTTTTCCGCCACTGCGTCTAATGGCTCTAGTTATAGTGCCAGGTCCTGCATTGTAGGCAGCCAATACCATTTGCCAATCTTTAAAAATATCATATAAGTTACTTAAATATTGAGCTGCAGCCATAGTTGCTTTATAGGTATCCGAACGTTCATCAATATAGGATGTAACTTTTAGCCCATATAACTTACCAGTACCATACATAAATTGCCACAAACCAGTAGCACCACAGCGAGAACGAGCCACTGGGTTTAATGCAGACTCTACTACAGCAAGATGTTTTAACTCTAAAGGTAATTTACATTTATCTAATATTTCTTCAAATAAAGGGTAATATAATTGAGATAAAGCCAGTGCTTTGGACGTTAAATCTCGTTTTTTAATAGCGTATAAGTCAATAAAATTTTTAACATGTGAATTATATATAAGGTCAAATGGAGATTCTGCATCTAGTTTAGCTAATCTACTTTCATAAATAGCATCGCTGTATTGCGGTATACTATCTTCAGAAAAGAAAAATAATTTCTTTTTAAAACCGTCATTATTTACAATTGGTTTTTGACAAATTTTAATGTTTACTAAACTATCTAATACTGCTACAACAGGGTCATCAATCGCTATTGATTGTGCAATAAAATTGAATGTGTGTAAACACAATAAACTTAAGTATACAGCTTTTATTTTCATTGAGGGCGCAAATTAAAAGTATTTTTAAACATTGTTGTCCGATAAAAATACGAATTAGCACTTTATCTCTTTAAGAAAGTTGATTTTATTGAATAGTATTTAAATTTCTGAAAGCGAAGCCCCCCTATGTATCAAATAAGTCTAATTTAGTTTGATTGATGTTGTTT
>JAVKLI010000057.1:0-15680 GCA_031539425.1 Bacteroidia bacterium | reverse complement strand
ATCGCTGTATCGCTGTATCGCTGTATCGCTGTATCGCTGTATCGCTGTATTTTGTTCCATAATATTTTAATAGATATATTTAGGTACTTTAACAAATTTTATAAAATATTTCAAATAAAGCTAAAAAAGTTATTAACAATTTAAAGCGTTTTGTAACAGCTTTAATTGCCTGAGTTGAGGTAAATGCTACATTTTCCTTTCTGGTTTTATGTTCTTTGGCTTTATTTTTTGCTTTTAATTTTTAGTAGTAGTCTTTGTAAAATGTTTTTAAATCATTTGTTGTAACTAAAAAGATTTCACTATTTTGCCGCCGCAAAATCATATATAATGATACAAACTTTAAACATTAACATTAATAAAACTTCTACAAGTAGAATTAATGACCAGGATATTAATAACGTAGCGTTTGGAAAGTGTTTTTCAGACCATATGTTAGTGGCAAATTATGCAAATGGTAAGTGGGATACCCCAACAATAATGCCTTACCAAAATGTAGACATGAGTTATTCCATGTCTGCATTACATTATGGCCAAGCTATATTTGAAGGATTAAAAGCTTACAAAACCCAAGAAGGTAAAGTACAAGTATTTAGACCATTAGAAAATTTCAAACGACTCAACCGTTCAGCCGTTAGAATGTGTATGCCCGAAATAACCGAAGAGATATTTATGAGTGGATTAATGGAATTATTAAAATTAGATAGTGCATGGGTGCCAGGCTCAGATTCAGGATCTTTATACATTCGTCCATTTATGATAGCAACAGACGAAGCTGTAGGCGTAAAACCAAGTGAAACCTATAGATTTGTTATATTAACTAGCCCATCAGGCGCATACTATACAGAACCAGTTAAAGTATTAATAGAAACAGACTATTGCAGAGCTGTAGAAGGTGGCGTAGGTTTTGTTAAAGCAGCTGGAAATTATGGACGAAGCCTGTATCCTACCAAATTAGCACAGCAAAAAGGCTACCACCAATTAATTTGGACAGATGGTAAAACTAGAACTTACCTTGAAGAATCTGGCACTATGAATTTAATGTTTGTAATTAATAATACCATAGTAACACCCGCCCTTAGCGATACTATTTTACAAGGCATTACAAGAGATAGCGTACTAACTACAGCCAAACATTTAGGATACAACGTAGAAGAGCGTAAAATCTCTGTAAATGAAATTATTGAGGGGTTACAAAACGGCTCAGTTCAAGAGGCATTTGGAGTTGGTACTGCAGCTACAATAGCGCCAATTATTTTAATTGGCCATAAAGACAAACAGTACAATTTAGCAGCAATTAACGATAATAGTTTTTCAACTAAAGTAGGTAATTTGCTCAAAGGCATTAGAAAAGGGCACACTCAAGATACTTTTAATTGGATGTACTCAATTTAAAAAAAACAGTATAAAATGAAGTATTTTGTAGATATAAAAATTATGCCACTTAAAGTGTTATTAGACCCCCAAGGTAAAGTAGTAACACAATCAATAAAAAATTTAGGTTTAAACACTATCTCAAATATCAGAGTTGGCAAGCATATTAATTTAGAGGTAGAAGCTGAAACTATTGAAAAAGCTAATAGTTTGGTAGATGAAGCTTGTAAAAAACTACTTTGTAACCAAATAATGGAATCTTACCAAATTGAATTAACAGAAATAAAATAAAACAAAAAATTAAAAAACAATAACCTATGCCATATTTATTTACCTCAGAATCAGTTTCGGAAGGCCACCCAGACAAAGTAGCAGACCAAATATCAGATGCTTTAATAGATAATTTTTTAGCTTTTGATACTAATAGTAAAGTAGCTTGCGAAACATTAGTAACAACAGGTCAAGTAGTTTTAGCTGGAGAAGTAAAATCAAAAGCTTATTTAGATGTACAAGAAATTGCAAGAAATGTTATTCGTAAAATTGGTTACACCAAATCTGAATATATGTTTGAAGCTAACTCTTGTGGCATTCTTTCGGCTATTCATGAGCAATCTGCAGATATTAACCAAGGTGTAGATAAAAAGAAAAAAGAAGATCAAGGAGCTGGTGATCAAGGTATGATGTTTGGTTATGCAACCAATGAAACAGTAAATTATATGCCCCTTCCGTTAGATTTAGCGCATGCTATTTTAATAGAGTTAGCGGCATTAAGAAGAGAAAATAAAGAAATAAAATACTTACGCCCAGATGCTAAATCTCAAGTTACTATTGAGTATAACGATAACAACCAACCAATGCGCATTGATGCAATAGTTGTTTCAACTCAGCATGATGACTTTGATTCGGAAGCAAAAATGTTGGCTCAAATTAAAAAAGATATTATTTCGATTTTAATCCCAAGAGTTAAAAAGAAATATTCAAAATATGCACAATTATTTAATGATAAAATTAAATACCATATTAACCCTACAGGTAAATTTGTTATAGGAGGGCCACATGGCGATACAGGCTTAACAGGACGTAAAATTATAGTTGATACTTATGGTGGAAAAGGCGCACACGGAGGTGGGGCTTTTTCAGGAAAAGACCCTAGTAAAGTTGATAGATCAGCAGCTTATGCAACCAGACATATTGCAAAAAACATGGTAGCAGCTGGCTTGTGCGATGAAGTATTAGTACAAGTGTCATATGCAATAGGTGTAGCAAAACCAATGGGTATTTTTATTGATACCTACGGAACAGCTAAAGTAAAAATGACAGACGGCCAAATAGCTAAAATAATTGAAAAAGTATTTGATATGCGTCCGTACTTTATAGAGCAACGCTTAAAATTGCGCAATCCAATGTATAGCGAAACTGCAGCATACGGACACATGGGACGTAAAAACGAAACAGTTACTAAGTCATTTAAAGGTCCAGATGGAAAAATTAAAAAAGTAAATGTTGAATTATTTACTTGGGAAAAACTAGACTATGTAGCAAAAGTTAAAGCTGCGTTTAAACTATAAAAGCAATTACTGAACCTTTCTAAAAAAAGCATCACATTAATGTGATGCTTTTTTATTTTTCCGCACTCTTGTAATAACAGCAATTATAGTTCCTAATACCATTAGTAGGGATCCTAGCCACAGTAAGTTAATAAATGGAAACATATAAGCTTCCATTACAACAAAATCTTTTTTATTTCTTTGTTTTTCACTCACTTGTAATTCTACTGTTCCATCTGTTGGGTTAATTTTCCAAAACGTAAAGCGCAGTCCTAATTCTGGCACTTCTGCAGGTTCTGTAGATACTATACTTTTGTTAATAATATATTTTGGAAATGCTTGATAGGTTTTTTTATCATGCGATGTTATATTTAAAACAAGAGATACTATAAGTAAGCTATCATTTTGTTGGTACTGCTTTTTATTAATATTAGTTTTAATTTGACTAATTAAAACACTTGCATGACTCGTTTGAATGGTATCTTGAACATGCCCTATAAAATTTGAAGGTGGTAAGTAGGCATCATTATCAATGCTAGAATTATCACTCAAGTCGGCATAGGATATGTGTGTATATACATCATGGCTTAAAAAATGCTTAGTGTCGGGTGATGCAGCACGACCCATTTTAGGGTTATCCTGTATGGTAGGTGTTAATTCAAAAACTTTTATAAACTGCTTTTGTATTTTTTTAAAATAAACCATCGTAAAAAATACATCTACACCTTGCCTATGTTTTTTTTGATAGGTAATCCAATAGTTACCAATTGGTAAAGTATCACCTTGAGTAAGTAATAAACTTTTTTGCGACGAAAAACTTTCGCCTAAATTTTCAACTTTTACTTGAGATGTATTTACAGAAAGTGTTTGTCTTTTTGATGTTGAAACCAATGCACCTAAAATAATTAAAGCAAAGCCAACATGCGCTATGGCCGCTCCTGCATGACCTATTTTACCAGATAATACACGTATCCAGTAATCTAAATTTGAAAAAACAGCATACAAAGCCGCAAAAAATACAATAGAATACATGATATACAACCACTCATTATTTAGCAAACTTAAATTGTTTAAAAAGTATAATGGTATAATACATACTACCGAAAACAATACAGATAAAAGAAATGACCATTTATTTTGTTTTAAAAATTGGTTTAAATCAGTTAATTTAAACTTCATGTACTGCGTAACACCTACTAAAATTAATATAACAACCGCATAAGGCATCATCCAATTGTTATAATCACTTATTTGCAATGGCGCTTTATTTAAATTAAATAATTTATTGATTACAGGAATAGATGTAAAATAAGTTAATGTAAAGGCTGATATCAAAAGAGTTATAGCGCCTATAAACATCCAAAACTCACGACTATAAATGTTTTCGCTTTCATTTTTTGTGTTAAAATACGCATTGTAAGCGTAAATAATAGTAAAGAGGGTTATCAGAAACCAAAGCATTAGTAAAACACTTGATTGCGTGTAAGTAGTATTTGCTATTAATAGTAAAATAGACAAAAATATATAACTAACACGCCACAATTTATTTTGCAATAATAAAAAGGTATATAAAAACACAAAAAACAACATGTATAACAGCAACTGACCTTGCATTCCTAAATCTGTAAAGGCATGAACAGAACTGTTGCCAAGAATACCACTTCGAGTTAAAAAGGTAGAATACAACACCAATAAAAATGAGGCAATGCATAAAAACAAAGTTAAAAACAGGGCTTTATTTGTTTTTCTATTAATAATCATAACGTGTGATGCGGCCAAAATAACTATCCACGGAACTAACGAAGAGTTTTCTACAGGATCCCAAGCCCAAAAGCCATTAAAACTCAAGGCTTCATACGCCCATGCGCCACCCATTAATATACCTAAGCCTAAAATAGCAACTGAAAAAAGTGTCCATGGTAAAGCTGGTTTTTGCCAGGCGGTAAATTCTTTTTTCCATAAGGCAGTAATGGCAAATGCAAACGGAATAATGGTAGATGAAAATCCTAAAAATAAAATAGGTGGATGAATGGTCATCCAATAATTCATTAATAATGGATTGAGACCACGACCATCTAACTTAACCACGTAATTAGCCTGTTGTACAAAAGGTAAATTTGAAAAATCACTATGTTCTCTTAAAAATAAAAAGGGGCTGCTACCAATTTTATAATTGTTAAAGTATATGCCAAGTAACATGGAAGTTAAAAATAATTGCACTAAAGAAAATACCAGCATTGATATGGATTTCCATTTATCAGAAGTAACCTTACGGAACACATTAGCCAAAATAACATTCCATACTATCCATAATAAAAAACTACCTTCCTGTCCTTCCCAAAAGCAAGATAAAATGTATTGTAAAGGCATACTATTATTGCTGTGTTGCCACACATAAGCAAATTCATAGTAATGATTTAATAAAACATAAAATAACACCCCTACAATACCTATAACAGATATAGAATGAACTGTGAAAAAAGTGTTGGCAAATTTTTTCCAACTATTTATTTCATTTAATGATTGTGATGCAAAATAATAACCAACGATACTTAGTAATGATGATACAAATGAAGCATAAACAAAAAAATAACCCAATTGCTGAGTAATAGTATGCTCTCCAATATAATTTATTGCATTATTCATTTACTTAGCTGTTTTATCAGTGGCATTATATTTACTTGGACATTTCATCAAAATACTATGTGCATTAAAAATGTTATTAGATAATTTACCAATTATCACAATCTGCTCGGCGCTTTGTATATCTTGAGGTAAGCTTTTGTGTAAATTTACTTGACGCTCTATGCCTTGCATATCAACCAAATAAAACGAACATAGATTAGCATTTACTTTTGGGTTATACTGAATAGGCTTTGATTTATTAATTTTACCCACCACATGGTATTCAATAGTGGGGTTTTTTTCTATTTCGGTAAAATTTGAATAAGATGAGCTGCTTTGCAAGGTTGTATAAATAACCCCAATTGCAATAGCAACTACAATGATGCCTAGAATATGTATAACTTTCATGTAATTTTTTTCCAAAATTAAGCATTTAGGCTTTTAAAAGTATAAAAAAAAGTATAAAAAAAAAGTAGCACTACCCAATGTTACAATTACATTTGCATTATGTTACTTTATCCAAATACTATGGTATCATTTGAAAATACAGAATTAGCCTTTAAATCAAAATCTAATCATGAATTAAATAAAGCATATTGGTTATTTAAATTAATTAGCTACCCAACTCTCGTTAAATTATCTAGTCATTTAGCCCCAGTTAGTATAAAAATTGGGTTTAAATCTTTAATAAAACATACTATTTTTAAGCAATTTGTAGGTGGAGAATCGATTGATGAATGTTCTAAAACGATAACTGCATTAGCACAATATAATATAGGTACCATTTTAGATTACAGTGTAGAAGGTAAAGAATGTGAAGCAGACTTTGAAAATTGTATGCTTGAAACTATTGCTACTATTGATAAAGCTAATAATAACAATCATATTCCGTTTTGTGTATTTAAAATTACTGGATTAGCCCGATTTGAATTGTTAGAAAAAGTAAGCACTAAAACACCACTTACAGAAGTAGAAAAATTAGAATTTAAAAAAGTAGAACACAGAGTAAATACCATTTGCAAAAAAGCAGCTGACTCAAAACAGCCTATATTTATTGATGCCGAAGAGAGTTGGATACAACCGTGCGTTGATGAACTAGCTGATGCAAACATGAAACTACATAACACCTCACAAGCCATAATATTTAACACCTATCAATTTTACAGGCACGATAGTTTAGCTTTTTTAACACAATCCATTAAAAGAGCTCAAACAGAAAATTATATAGTGGGCGCTAAACTAGTGCGGGGTGCATATATGGAAAAGGAACGAAAACGAGCTCAAGACAAGCAATATAAATCGCCCATTAATATTGATAAACAAGCAACAGATAAATTATTTAATGAGGCTATAGATATTTGTATGACACACATTCAAAATATAGCATTTTGTATCGGCACCCATAACGAAGAAAGCACCCTTAAGCTAATTAAACTTATGAAACAAAACAGTATTGCTAATAATCACCCCCATGTTTCATTTGCCCAATTATACGGCATGAGCGATCATATTAGTTTTAATTTATCAGCCAATAATTATAACGTAGCTAAGTATGTACCATACGGACCTGTAAAAGATGTACTTCCATACCTTATTAGACGGGCTCAAGAAAATACTAGCGTAAAAGGACAAACAGGAAGAGAGTTAAATTTAATTTTGGCAGAGAAAAAAAGAAGAAAAATTAAGTACAAAAAATATAATTTAATACTTTATTTTCATTAAAAGCTATAACATAAATTTTTTAAACAGGTTAAAGTTTTGCCTCTCATTTAATGAATACCCACTCTAAAAATGCTGTAGCACGCTTATTTAATTACTAAACATACAGGTTAAAAAATAAATTATAGATAAAAGTATATTGCATTTAAAAATAGTTATAACTTTATAGGAAATTATAAATCAACCGTTCAAGCGCCATATACTATATGATTGATACAGCAAGGGGGGCATCCTTATTAAAACCACTTAAAGAATTTTTTGGATTTAATGAATTTAAAGGAGATCAAGAAAAAATTATCCGCACGCTTTTAAACAAAGAAGATGTATTTGTAATTATGCCCACTGGGGGCGGCAAATCGCTTTGTTACCAATTACCCGCTCTTATGAGTGAAGGCACAGCTATTGTAGTATCACCACTTATAGCCTTAATGAAAAACCAAGTAGACGCGATACGTGGATTTAGCAGCACAACTGGAGTAGCACACTTTTTAAATTCTTCATTAAACAAAACAGAAACAGCCACCGTAAAAAAAGACGTGCTTTCTGGTAAAACAAAACTATTGTATGTAGCCCCAGAAACATTAAATAAAGAAGATAATATCAGCTTCTTTTTAGAGTTTAAAATTTCATTTATTGCCATTGATGAAGCTCATTGTATATCAGAATGGGGGCACGATTTTAGACCAGAATACAGACGATTGAGAAGTATTATTGATAAAGTAGGCTCAGTACCAGTTATTGCACTTACAGCCACAGCTACACCAAAGGTTCAAAACGATATTCAAAAAAACTTAGACATGCTTGAAGCTAAGGTGTTTAAATCGTCATTTAACCGCTCTAACCTATACTACGAAATTAGACCTAAAATAAATGTAAACAAAGAAATAGTAAAATACGTAAAACAAAACGCTGGAAAATCAGGCATTATCTATTGTTTAAGCAGAAAAAAAGTAGAAGAAGTAGCCGAAGTGTTAAAAGTAAACGGAATTAAAGCAGCACCTTATCACGCAGGTTTAGATGCTAAAGAACGTACCAAAACACAAGATGATTTTTTGATGGAAGAAATGGATGTGATAGTTGCCACCATTGCCTTTGGAATGGGAATTGATAAACCAGACGTACGTTTTGTTATTCACCACGATATTTCTAAATCTTTAGAAGGGTATTACCAAGAAACAGGCAGGGTAGGGCGTGATGGCGGAGAAGGAAACTGTGTAACCTTTTATAGCTACAGCGATATAGCCAAACTTGAAAAATTTATTAAAGACAAACCCGTAAACGAACAAGATATTGGTAAACAAATGCTGGCAGAAATAGCAGCCTATTCAGAAACAGGATCGTGCAGGCGGAAATTTTTACTGCATTATTTTGGCGAACCATTTAATGAAACAAAATGTAACGCAAAATGCGATAACTGCCACCATCCTAAGCCCACATTTGAAGCCAAAGACGATGTTAAGTTAGCTATCAATTGCGTTATTGAATCAAAAGAAAAACATAATATTAAAGACCTTACCAATATTATGATTGCAGATAACAGTAGCAACGCCAAAATTTATAAACACAATAAATTAAAATCTTGGGGCACCGGCTTATCAGATGGAAAAGATGAGCAACACTGGAATGCCGTATTTAGACAAGCTTTAGTATTTGGATTTTTTGATAAAGAAGTAGAACAGTTTGGCGTACTTAAAATAACAGCACAAGCTAAAGCATTTTTAAAAGCACCGTATAGCATTAAATTTCATAAAGATCATGATTATAGCAATGCAGATTTAAGTGATGATGAAGAGCTAATAGCCTTTAAAGGAAAGGGAGCTGGCGCTGCAGATGAGGTGTTATTTAACATACTCAAATCTGAAAATAAAGCCATCGCCAAACAAAAAGGATTACCGCCCTATATTATATTTAGCGAATCATCAATAGAAGAAATGGCAACTCAATATCCTATAACTATTGATGAGTTAGCTAAAATTACAGGTGTGGGCGTTGGTAAGGCTAATAAGTTTGGTAAATCAGTAGTTACTTTAATTAAAAAATATGTTGACGATAATCAAATAGAAAGACCAACAGATTTTGCGATCAAATCAATCGTTAACAAATCAGGCTTAAAAGTATTTATCATTCAAAATATAGATAGAAAAATTAGCCTAGATGATATGGCTAAAAATAAATGCATCACGCTTGACGAATTATTAACAGAAATTGAAACTATTGTAGAGTCTGGAACACGTGTTAATATTGACTATTACATTAACCAAGTAATAGATGAAGATAAACAAGATGATATTACCGAATGCCTTAAAGAACAAGAGGTAAGCGACATAAACGGTATTTTAAAAGAGCTAGATGACGACGATTACACAGAAGAAATGGTACGATTAATGAGAATTAAATTTATTAGCGATAACGGTAACTAGCACTTGTGGTTAATGATTAAAGAGGATATGTTAACTTAATAAGCACTAAAAAATTAGATAAAATAAAGTTAAACCTTTAACATAATAAAAATTAAAATTATGAAACAGGTTATAAATATAAAAAGCATACTAACTATCTTTTGGAGTAAATAGTGTTGTAACCTTAACGCCTGCTAATTGAGGGTTTCTTGATATAAATACAATTCATATATTAAACAATTCTAAATGTTTAGTCATTTAACATATACCAATGTCCCGTCAGCCCTATCAATAGACACATTTGTGTACATTCGATTAAATTCGAATGGAACTTTTGATTCTTTGATTTAAAAATGGCCCTACTATTAAGCAAAAGGTGATGAGGGAGTAAAAAAACGCGGCTGTTAATTTAAAAAGACAATTAAAGTTCCAAATACTATGAATTATACCTAATTTTGACTTTTAATTTAAGCATTTAATCTCTTTAGTGGAAAAACAAACTTATGGTAAATATTTTAAAAACAAACAAAATTGACTCAAAACTAAGCACCGTTTTTATTCATAACAAGCTCTTAACTAATGAAGCCTATGGTATAAGTAAAGAACAACATGCTAAACTAGTAGCAGTTAATAAAGAAAACCCACACGCACTTTTAACTTGTGATTGTGTTTTAAAAACGGTATTTATAATAATACCTAGCCCTAAAAACAATGTTTACACAGAGCTTAATAGCATTAGAAAAAAAGGAACAACTATTTGTAATACTTTAAATAACGAAAAAGCAGCCACTATTCAAATAGAAAATGACACCTTAAATAGCCAGTATTCATTAGCATTAGCAGAAGGTATTGCTTTATCAAACTATCAGTTTAACAAATATCTTACCAAAAAGAAAAATAATACCCTTACTAAAATTCAAATTCAAGATTCAAAATTAATACCATCAGATATTTTAAATTTATCTATCAGCCTAGAATCCACATGTATAGCAAGGGATTTAGTAAACGAACCTGTAAATAAATTAAATGCTAAAGATTTAGCCAATGTGTTTCAAAAATTAGGAAAATCAGCAAGTTTTAAAACAACCGTTTTAAATAAAACAAAAATTGAACAACTTAAAATGGGTGGTTTATTAGCGGTAAACCAAGGAAGTGTAGATGAACCTACCTTTACGATTATGGAATACAAACCTTCCAATGCTAAAAATAAAAAACCAATAGTGCTTATAGGTAAAGGTGTTGTGTATGATACTGGCGGACTAAGTTTAAAGCCAACACCAAATAGTATGGATGCCATGAAATGTGATATGGCTGGAGGTGCAGTGGTAGGGAGTGTTATGAATGCAATTGCCAAACTAAAACTTAATTTGCATGTTATAGGATTAGTACCAGCTACAGATAACAGACCGGGAAAAAATGCCTTTGCCCCAGGCGATATCATCACTATGATGAATGGCAGCACGGTAGAAATGCTTAATTCAGACGCAGAAGGACGTATGATATTAGCCGATGCCCTACATTACGCAGAGCAATACAAACCAGAATTAATTATTGAACTATCTACCCTTACTGGTTCGGCAGCCAATGCCATAGGTCAGTTTGGCATTGTGTATATGGGTACTGCCTCTAAAGAAATAAAACAAAAATTAGAATTAAGTGGTGAACAGACACATGAAAGATTAGTTGAATTTCCGTTTTGGAGTGAATACGACGAACAATTAAAATCAGATATAGCAGACCAAAAAAATATTGGAGGCTCACAAGCTGGCGCTATTACTGCTGGAAAATTTTTAGCCAAATTTACCACTGCCCCATACTTACATTTAGATATAGCAGGCCCTGCATTTTATAATGTCAAAGATGCTTACATTCCTAAAGGAGGTACAGGATATGGGGTACGTTTGCTAATTAATTATTTATCTGCATTGTAATTTTTGTATGATTGATAATAAAGTTGTTGTTGGCATTTCGCAAGGTGATGTAAATGGTATAGGTTTAGAAATTATTTTAAAAACAGTACACCATGCCAATATCACCGAGCATTACATCCCTGTTATATTCAGTTCTCAAAAAACAATAAACTTTTATAAAAAACAGTTAGAACTTGAATCATTTAATTATCAAGTGATAAACAGCATCAGTCAAATTAATTCTAAAAAGTGTAATATTTTTAATTGCTACGATTTTGAAGCTGTAATAGAACCGGGGCAAACAACAGATACTGGTGGCAAACTAGCTCGCGTATCTTTAGAAACAGCCGTAACACATTTAAAACAAAAACAAATTGATGTGTTGGTTACAGCACCAATATGCAAACAAAATATAGTTTCAAATGAATTTAACTTTTCGGGGCATACCGATTATTTAGCACATACCTTTAAAGAAGAGTCTATGATGCTATTTTGTGATGAAGCATTTAAAATAGCATTAGCTACAGAACATATTAAATTACAAGATGTGCCTAATAAAATTACACAAGAAGTAATAACAAAAAAACTAAACCAACTTTGTAACACCTTACAAAACGATTTTGGAATACGGAAACCAAAAATAGCTGTGCTTGGTTTAAACCCTCACGCAGGTGAAATTGATAAACTTGGTAACGAAGAAAAAATACACATCATACCAGCCATTCAAAACTTTAAACAAAACGCCATTGTATTGGGGCCATACGCTGCCGATGCGTATTTTGCTAACGCCTTGTATCGCCAATTTGATGCTACCCTTGCCATGTATCACGATCAAGGTTTAATTCCATTTAAAACATTATCGTTTAACAAAGGGGTAAACTATAGCTCCGGAATGAGTTTTATTCGAACATCTCCAGATCATGGCACTGCCTTTGATATTGCTGGAAAAAATAAAGCAGACCACAATTCCTTTGCACAAGCAGTTTACATGGCTTGCGATATTTTTAAAACCCGACAATTGAATTTGAGTTTAAAAGAAAACCCACTCAAAATATCAGATAAAAGTGCTGGTTTAAAAGGCGAATAATTACAAAATAAAAAAATATTGCAAGTACACTAAAAAGGATAAATGATAGTTTAAACTATCAATATTCACAATTTTATTTAAATACATTTAAAAACAAACAACAACTGCTTCATTAATTCTACAATGATAGAGCCTTCTTTTGATAAAAAAATCCACGTGTTATTTCAAATAAAAATTTTGGAAAGCATCAAAAAAAAATAGTGAATAACTAAAGTGGTAAGTTAGTTGTGGAGAAAAAAGATTGGATTAGTCAATATGTGCATCTTCAGTATGCGCATTTGATGGAGATTCCTGTAAATTTTCAATTACATTTTTAGGACTTAGTTTATCTAAATTGGGCTTGCCAGCGTTTGTCCAAGCAGTGAGCCAAAAGCTAGCCACCATGTGTACACTTTCTCTCATGCGTCGTTCTACTTGCCCAGAAAGTAATTCATGGTACTGAGTAGTATAAGCTAGGCTATAATTTTTTTTAAGTGTGGCACCTTTTTGTTCATATGTATATTTTGTGTTTGCTGGCCATTTGCGGTGTAAATTTTCTTCAAAGCTAAGTACACTATCTACAGCTGCATAACTGTCTTTTATCATTTTCCAAATGGTAGAGTTTGGGTGCTGTATATATTGTGCTTGCCCTAATAAATAATTATAATTATCGGCAAATACTTCAGGTACTCTACTTTCCCATAAGCCATGTATGCCATGTTGATTGCTTAACTGACCGTTATAATTTTTTGTTGTATGTAGTGGTACATGCGCATCCGCAATGTAATGCCCAATATCTGCGCTTAGTTTTAGTATTTTGTTGATGTCTTCGTTTTCAAACGCTTGCGTTAAGTAATGCAAATAATGAGCGATGTGCCAAGGCACAATGCCGTGTTTTAATAAAGTATCTTCTGTATATTTTTTAATTGCTTTTGGATAAAAATGCGGAAGTGAATCAAAAGCAAAGGGTTCGTAATGGTCAATGTCAATAAAATGACAAGCGCCTTCATTTTTATTTGCATAGCGCCTTTTATCAGGGTCTACAGCGTGGGTGGTGACATATTCAATATGTGTTTTATAAAATGAAAACATTTCGGGAGGAAGCGTAAAAACTGCCATTCTGTTTATTCGCTGATGCCCAAAAAAACCCCATGCAAATGATTTTAAACTAAAGCAAATAATAAATATTATAAAATGCCAAAGTTTATTTTTCATAGTTTTTGTTTAGTTTACTTTTTTTAAAACTATACATAAAATAGATAACTAAACCAATAACAAGCCAAATTAAAAACATTACCCAGTTGGTTTGGTTAACGCCGGTAAGTAAGTATGAGCAAGATAATACTCCTAAGACTGGGATTAATGAAAAGTTTTTAAAATATGCTAATACAGATATTGTAAGCCATAAAATATAAAATCCTATCATCATAAAATTTAAATGTATATTATCTTCTAAATAAATAGAGAAGGGCACAAAAGTGATGATAAAACAAAAGGAGATGATTGTAATAATAGGTAATATCAATTTTGAATTGATATATGGTAATTTAAAAATTTGATTTTGATTATTATTTTTTGGTAAAACCAATACAGCTGCACAAACAATAATAAAAGCAAACAATGTTCCAATGCTTGTAAAATCTAACACCATTTGAGGGGTAGTAAAAAATATTGGCACCCCTACCATAAATCCCGTTACTATAGTTGCATAAGAAGGTGTTTTATATTTTGAATGCACCTTAGAAAATTTATTTGGTAAAAGTCCATCTCTACTCATGGCCATCCAAATGCGAGGTTGCCCCATTTGAAACACAATCATTACGCTAGTCATTGCAATTACAGCAGCTACAGATACAATGTATAGCATCCACTTAACGCCTTTGTATGCAAAAATATCAGCTAATGGGTCAGAGCCTGTAAATTTATAATAAGGCATTATGCCTGTTAAAACAAGTACTAACAAAACAAAAACTATAGTGCAAACAATTAAAGAATAAATCATGCCTTTGGGTAAATCTTTTTGTGGGTTTTTGCTTTCTTCAGCTAAGGTAGAAACGGCATCAAACCCTATAAATGCAAAAAACACCCCCGAAACCCCAGCCATTACGCCATTAAAATGATTGGGCATAAATGGTGTCCAGTTATCAATATCTATATAAAAGGCGCCAACTATAAGTACTAAAAATACAATGAGCAATTTTATAATGACTATGACATTACTCGCATTTCGTGTGCTTGTAGTGCTTTTAAAAATTAATATGGTAATTAAAATATTAATGACTGTAGCAGGTAAATCAAAAATTATTTTTAAACCACCTATTGAAGGTGCATTGACCAATGATTGGCTCAAACTATTATTTGATTGATTGATAAACGCATGATGTGCATCTGTATAATTATTGGTAAGCCAATTTGGAATATGAATACCTATACCTTCAATTAAATTGACAAAATAGCTACTCCACGAAAAAGCCACATAAATATTTCCAATAGAATATTCCATTACCAATGCCCATCCTATAATCCAAGCAATAATTTCTCCAAATGATACGTATGCATAACTATAGGCAGAGCCAGCACCTGGAACCCTGGCTGCAAACTCGGCATAACACAAAGCCGTAAACCCACATGCTACGGCACAAATAATAAATAAAAAAACAACCGCTGGCCCACCCGAATAGCAAGCAAATCCAATGCTGCTAAAGCTCCCAGCTCCCATAATAGCCGCAATTCCAAAAAATGTCAAATCCTTTACAGATAATACTCTTTGTAACGACGATGAATTATTTCCCTCTTTGGAGTAAATAGAAATGTTTTTTTTTCTAAAAAAAATTGATTTAAACATAATTTAATTTTAAACAAGTTTAAATAAATTTATGTCAAATGGGAAGCAAATAAATTTAATTTAAAATCATTGTTGTCCGATAAAAATACGAATTAGCACTTTATCTCTTTAAGAAAGTTGATTTTATTGAATAGTATTTAAATTTCTGAAAGCGAAGCCCCCCTATGTATCAAATAAGTCTAATTTAGTTTGATTGAT
>JAVKLI010000056.1:0-13914 GCA_031539425.1 Bacteroidia bacterium | reverse complement strand
TCATTTCTAATGGATTACCTATTTCTGATAATAGTGCTAACGAATTTTCATCGTCAAACAATCCTTTTTTCCCTTTAGATTTATAGTAACCTGTCTTCATTTTATTGATGTATTTATAGTGCAAATATAAAATTAACTACTTGACATTCATATAATTAAATTAATATATGATTACCGAATTTATCAATATTTAATTTATAGAACTCCCCTTAAAAAACATATTATAATTGAATATTGCCTATTATAATAGTATTTGTTACAACCTTTACAGGCAGCCAATAGTGGAATTAAATCCTAAAAAGGTACTAAACATATTAGCTAAAACATTAAAAATGCTGTAGTTTACACTAAAAAACGTGTAAAAATTTTACATACTCACACATGAAAAATGACGAGAACTAATAAAATTTTTAACCTTTAGTTTTGTAGCAGTCTCATTTTATGCACTTGGTACAGTGGAGGCGTACGTCTCACTGTTTTTAAGCAATCTTTAAGCAAACCTATATTAACAAAAAACCCCCTTAGAAAATTTCCTAAGGGGGTTTTTTAGATTTAGAACTTTAAACTTTTATTGTTTAATCAATTTGCCTTGAGCAAATTTACTTTGTTTATGTTCTACTTGGTACATATAAACACCACTTGCAAGGTTTGACATATCAATTACAGTAGTTTGTAGTTTTAACTCTTGTGTTGATACTAACTTACCAAGCGCATCATAAATATTAAACTTAGAGCCTTGCATTTGAGTGCTTGTAAGCGTAATAACCAATTTATCTACTACTGGGTTAGGGTATATTGAAATAACAGCTTTGTGTATTTCTTCAATTCCTATACATGGGTTAACCGTTAACGTAATTGACTTGCTAACCGTACAATTACCATCAGACACAGTAACCGTGTATGATTCTGGAGTTACTTGATTTGGAGTGGTTGTAGGTGTTACAGTAATTGATCTAGTCGTAGCTCCGGTATTCCATATTGCAGTATTAGCTAAATCAGTATCTAAATCTAATTTAACGCTTTCTCCCGTGCATGGTGTTATTGTAGATGCTATTATAGTTGCAGTAGGTAAACTACGTACATCAATTGCAACAACTGAAGTGGTTTGACAACCATTACGTGTTGCGATAAATGTATAGTTCATAGACGCTATAGGATTAACTACCACATTTAATAAAGTGTTAGTGGTTATACTTTGGTTTGGTATCCAAATTATTGATTCTGTTGCATCTGTAGCCGCAGTTAATGAAGTGCTTCCACCAATACAATACCACATTGGTGAGTTAGCAACCATTGAAACTACTGGTGATTGTACTAGGCTAATTTCAAATGTTCTAGTTAGGGCACAACCTGTAGTTGAAACTGCATCTAACGTGTACACTGTGGTAGCAGATGGAGTTAACGCTGCAGAACTACTTAAAGATGCTAGTGGTGTCCATGTTAGTGTACCAGCTGCATAACCAGATGTTGTAACTGTTGGAGATTGAGGATTAACTGAACATAACATGCTATGGGTTAAATTAGTAGTAATTCGTTCGTTTTTAACAACAACCGTAATAACAGAAGAGGTAGAACATTGTCCATTAGTTCCAGTTACGCTATAAACAACAGTAGTAGAGAAAGTACCAGAAACAGAGTTAGATGTACTACCTGATGGATTCCAAGTATAGGTTAATGGTTGAGAAGCAGAAGCTACTAAAGTATTTGAAGTATTAGGGCAAATTGCTGTAACAATTGCTGGCGTTACCGTCATTGTTGGTACAGGAATTACAGCAAGTATGATTGATTTATTTTCAAAACAGCCATTTAACATTCCTCTTACTGTATATTCGGTAGTTATTAATGGATTTACAACTATTGTATTAGTAGTGGCATTGTTATGCGCCCATACCAATGTAGATGAATTACCCGTAGCAGTAATTGTATTAGTTGAACCAGCGCAAATAGCCGGATTTGACGCCACTAAATTAATTACTGGTAAAGCTATTGGCGTTACTGTTACAACATTAGCTGGTATCTTACAACCAAATGAATTTGTTAATTCTACACTGTATGTATTAGTAGAAGTTACACTTGCAATTGAAAATGACGATGTGGTATTACTTGTTATTAGTGAATTTTCATACCATACTGTATTTAATTGATCCATAATGATAATAGAATAATCTTCAACCTCACCCCAAAATACACTAGTAGTAGCACTTGTAATATTTCCACCTTCTTTATTCATTACACGTAATCTTGTTTTTCCAGATTTTGCATGTGACGGAACAACAACAACAGTTGATTCTAAATGTGCGCCTGACACTTGAACTAATCCAGAAAACATAACTCTTTCATCTAAGTCATTAAAATCACCATCCTGATTCCAATCTATAAACGCAGAGAAGTTGTTATCATAACTTGTCCCAGTTGTAAGTGAAGTCATATCTAATTGATACTGTTGATTATAATAATAAACATAAGAACCAAACATTGAGAAATCTGAATACCCACCTGCAGTTCCTGTTGCTGTACCAATACTTCCTACTAATGAATTTATAGCAGATGTATTATTTAATGAACCAAATGTTACATTTCCAATGTCTTCATCGGAAGTAGGAAACGTAACACTATTAGGTGTATAAATAGGATTGCTAACTGCTGTATTTTGATAAATAGCAAATAATGAATTGCTTTGACCAAAACATACAGGATTTTGAGATGCTACAATATTTAATGGATCTACATAGGCATTAACAGATGTTAATACGGTTGATGTCATCGCAACACAAGATCCCGATTGAGCTGTTAAAGTATACACATAAGTACCAGGTTGTAATGGTATCACTGTAGTGGTAGTAGCAGTAATTGTATTAGCCATACCTGAATTTAAGCCTCCTAACCAAGTGTATACATAAGATGGACCCATGTTAGTGCCTGTAGAAGCAGCAGATAAAGTAATTATATCGGCACGAGGGCAAACTGTACTAGAGCTAATTGATGCCGTAATAGGATCTGGTAGAACAACATTAGCTGTTAAAGTAGAACGGCTACCACTTTCGCAAGTACCATTAAAATACGATACATAATAAATAGTAGTTGTATTAATGATGGCAGCTATAGTTTTTGATGATGAACTTTGAATAGCTACAGCTGTTGGTGTATTTAAACTATACCATATAAATATATCATTTGTAGTAGTAGCAATGGCATTGGAAACTGTTGCAGTGTGTTGAAAAAAACCGCACTGGTCTGAATGAAATACCAATGGTGCTGGCGGTAATGGATGCACGGTAAATGTAGATAATGAACTAGTAATAGGACAACCTAACATAGTTGTGGCAGTACCAACAACTGACATGTTTGATATACTTGTTACAGATGTTGAATACGTATTTACCATAGCTGAACCTGTTATAACTGCATTATTTACGTTCCATCCAAATTGAGCCATATTTTGTGCTGGCCCACCACCTACATTATTGCTTACAATGTTTATTTGATAATCTTCATACTCACCCCAAGTGTAAGAGTTTTGATACCCTGAAATACTTGATGTTTCGCCTACAAGTACACGCATACGACTGATTCCATTAAAAGCTGTAGATGGAATAGTAACTGATCCTGTTGTGGTATGCGCTCCTGTTTGTGTTAATCCAGTTACTGTTTGTTCTACAAATATCATTTCGCCAGGGTCTGTAAATACATCATTTCTATTCAAATCAATAAACACTGCACATCTATTTGTCCAAGGCCCACCTGAAGTAATTGAGCCTATTTCCAAGGTATATGTTTGACCAGCGGTATAAGTAAAAGGACCATACATTGAGAAGTTTGAATATCTACCTGCAGATCCTGTAGCTGTACCTATAGTGCCAACTAATGAATGCTGAGTGGTTTGGTTGGTAAGTGGTCCAAATGAAATGTAGCCCATATCTTCATCTTCATCTGGCACAGAAGCATTTGTTATAGTTGGTAATAAGGTGTACCTAGGTATAAAAAATTGGTCATAAAAATTCATGGTAAACTGATTATCTACACCAGAACATAAAGTTGGTGTGCTAATAGTTGGAATTCCATAAAAGTAAGAATCTTTTCTAATGGTTAAAGTGCTTGATAGTGCACAACCTGATAGCTCCTGAAATGATTTAGATACATAAGAATAGGTGCCAGGAACTGTTGGATTTACATTAATAGTGGCTGTGTTAATATCATTAGGTAAGCCTGCATTTGCTGCATTTGAACCAATAGCTATCCAAGTGTAGGTATATGGTGCCAAAGTACCTTGAGTAGTAGCTAAAGTTAAATTAGGTGTAGCATTACATTGTAGTGAGGTTGTAATTATAGATGATTCAATTGGGTCTAACAATGGGGTAACAGTAGTAACCACCGCCGCTCTAGCTGAAGATAAACAACCTCTATCATTTGCAACAACATATAAAGTAGTTGTATTTGCAAGTGGAACAATTGTGTATACAGATGATGAACCTGTTTGTAATACCGGTGCAGTTGCAGTATTAGAAGCATACCAATTGTATACCCCAATTGGACTCATAACAGAGGCATTGGAAAAACGGGTTCCGCACTGCGAAGCATCACTTGTAAATGGCGTGTCTGGTAACGGTATAACTGCAACTTCTAATGGGGCTGGAGTTGATATTGTACAACCATTAAAATCTACAGCCACTGCTGTATAACTATTATTAGTTAGTAAAGTAGTTGTAGGGTTAAGTACTTCACTGGTAAAAGAATTACTAGTTCCATTCCAATTATAATATGAAATTACCGGAGGCAAACCACCACATGTATTATTACTTGTAATATTTAATAAATAATCTTCCACCTCACCATAACCGATACCCTCAATAGCTGTACTAATTGGAGTAGTGGTTTCTTTATTCATCACTCTCATACGCATCGTACCATTACAAGCGGTTGCTGGTATTGTAATTACAAAAGTTTCTGTATGCGCACCTAAAACTGCAACTGTAGATGCATATACTTTTTCAGTATTGCTTGAAAAAACGCCGTCTCTGTTATAATCTATAAAAGCTGCAAATAGGTTATTATACTGGCCTGTACCTTGTTGGTAACTAGTTAAACTTAATGTGTAAGTTTGTCCGGCAGTATAAGTAAAAGGACCAAAAGCTGTAAAATCTGAGTAAGATCCCGATACACCTATGGCAGTTCCTATTTGTGAAGTCAATGAATTAAATATAGATAAGTTATTTAACAACCCAGGAGATAGCGATACTTGTGCAATATCCTCATCTGAAGTAGCGAAAGAAACTCCAGGGTGTGCGATAGTATTAGCAGGCAAAATAGAATGACCTGGTATAGCTTGAAAGGTAAGTGGGAATGTAGCACACACTGGATTTGGTGCAACGGTTGCAGTTAAAACAAAACCTAACAAAGGATTATCTTTATAGGTTGCTCCTTCAAATACTTTAGCGTAAACCATGTCTTTTGTTACAACTTTCCAAGCTACCTTATCGTTTTCTACTGTCATGGCTGGTATGGCAATAGTCCAATTTGATGCAGCGTTTAAGTCACCACCGGTAAGTGGTAAAGTTGGTTGAGAAACACCATTAATTGAATAATCTAAGTATACAGTAGTTAATGAGCTTCCAGAAGGTATTATATTAGCTGTAATAGTTCTTCCAACAGCTGTACATTGATTACCTGTTGGCGTAATTACAACAGTTACTACTTTTACAGCAGGCGATGTTCCGTTAAATTCATCAGCGCCTACATCTTTAGAAGTTCCGTTTCCAGCATATCCTGTTTCACCAAATCTAATATCGTTATCATAATCTGTTATAGCTAAAGTAGAGGCTGCGCCACCACTTTCTAATGGCGTAGATACAGACGCATCAATATGTAAATAATTAGGGTTGGAAGAAACCATACTCATAAATGCAGGCGTTAAAGTGTGCGTAACAATATCAGCTGGGGTTACTGTGGCTTGATAGGCTGCCACATTAGAGTATACAGTAGCTGCTAATGGCACTGTAGTGCTTGTTTGAGAATCCCAAAATATTAAATTATTAGGGCCAGGCGTACCAGCACTCATAAAATTATTATTAGAAGTTTTTAAATGATTGGTATGGTTTGCATCAACTCTTTTATAAACTACTGAAAATACATGCGTAGTATTAGATGGCACAATTGGGGTAGATAAATTAAGTAAAATATTATTCTTTAATTCAATCTTTGCATTGTTATTTGCAACTGATATAACGGCAGAACCAAATTGTGCCCCTGCTACAGTAGTGGTAGATACGGCATCTAAACGAATGGTGTTATTATGGATATTAATTCTATCATTTATAGTAGGGTTAATATAAATAGCCTCAATACCCAAAGGTGTATTGGCATTTGGAGCATAAATATTACCAATATAATTATTATAAAAATCTAATTGATTAATCGAAAGCACGTGAATTGGCCTTAGTACAGATGAAGCACCAAAATGCGTTAAATTGGTAATTTTATTATTATATACTTTTAATGAAGGGAATCCCAAAGTAGAATTTCCTGTTAAATACATTGCAGATAACACGTTGCTTGTATGAAACTGAAACATATTATCAAATTTATTATTATAAATTTCAACTCCTACTGATAGAGAATTGACTGTTCCTAAATAAATACCATAACATGAACCAGATGTTGAATAATTTGTAACACTGTTGTTATATATTTTTGACCCAATTGGTGTATTACCATTACCTAAATAATTTAAATAGAGTGGCCAATTAGTTCCAGTGGCATTCGTAAAATTTATATTATTTATAACGTTATCATAAATATATTTTCTTGGGTAATTAGCAGCAGATCCATCCGTGTTATAAATAGCATAAAAACCACCAGTACCAGTAGCTGTATGTGTTCTAACAATACTCGTAAAAATGTTATTGTAAATATATTGTTGTGATTTTTCGGATGAACTAACCGTACAATAATACCCGTATATAAAACCAGCATTAGATAATTTATTAATGTTAGTAAATGTATTATTGGCTACAGTTAATAAACTATCGGTATTGCCTGTATTATAAAAAAGATACATAGATCCACTAGAATTTAATGTCATATTTCTAACTGCGTTATTAGAAAAATTCAAAACTTTTGAGCTAGCTCCATTATAAAAATAATTTTCAGTTCCAGACATAGCTACAATGTTGGTAAATGTTGGATTAGATAACTGTACATTTTCTATCACATTATTCATAAAATTTACACTAGATGATATTATACCTAATTGATTATACATATAATTATGCGTACCACCCATAACTGTAGCAGTATTGGTTTGAGTGATACTAAAATAGTTGTTATTAAAATTATTTTTAGTATAAATTATGGCATTATTATGGATACCCAAAATTATGCTAGTTGTATGTCTAAAGGTATTATTGTTAACAGTATTATTTGTTAAGTTTAAATAAGCTGCTTGTCCTGTATTTTGTATAAATGTAAGAATACCTGTAGCGGTTGTATTACTAAATACAGAACCAGTAATAATATTGTTTCGAATATTTATAGTATTTGTTATTAGGCTTGGAGTTAGGGTTGGAATAGTGCCAGGAGAGATATTTTCGATAAATATACCCCCATTGGCGGCGGTTAAGGTAGATGATAATGATACGGTATTGCTATTAATAGTAACGTTAGCGCCTATTGCGCTGCCAACAGATATAGCTCTAATTGTGCCACCATGAAAAACACCAGTGTTATTTTTATTGTTGTACACTTCATTAAACGATACATTTAAATTATACTGTCCAGCTGCTATAATACCTGCTGCCGTTGCCGGTGCGGCAGTATATAAAACTCCAGCAAAAGTATTTATCTTATTACCAGTGGCTATAGAATTACCGCCAATATCATTGCCTCTATCTGCAGCTAAATACGGTGCGTTATCTATTAAACCTACAATAGATATAGGTGTGTAGCAATTATTAAAAGTATTTGAATATATTTTATTAAAAGAGTTAGCCCCTTCTGGGTTTACAACAGTAGTAGGTGTAAGCGAAATATTAGCAGTTAAAGTAGTAATACAATTATTGTATAAAGCGTTGGTAATAATAATCCCCATACCGCCGCTCGTCATTGTGAAAATACCTGCTCTATTAGCAGCTTCTCTATTTAATCTAAAGGAACAATTTATAATAGTGTTGTATTGGCAACCATTAAAAGCACTCGCTTTAAAAAGTGCTAAAGCAAATTCTGCAGTTCTTATATTTGCAGTTGCTGATTGAACCGCTGTAAATATAAAAGGATCTACAAAATCAATTCCATCTATAGTAACATAGTCAGATCCTATTAACATTAAAATACCATCTTGTTGTGTGCTAGTATGTGTGGCAACACCAAACATGGCATATAAAATAGGATTTGCCCCTGCCCCACTTTTTTGAAAAATAATAGGGCTTGTGGCCGTACCAGTAGCTGTTAATGAATATCCACCTGGAGCTGTAACCGTTTCGGTATATCCAGCAGGTATATTAATAGTTAAAGGTCCGTTTACACCTTGCGCGTTAATATCATTAAGCGCTGCACCTATAGTAGCATAATCTATAGGAATTGTTTTTACTCCTGATAATTGAGCATAAAATACTGAAGTTAAAAACAACATGCTAATAAACATTGATGTTTTAGTGATAGATGATGAAATTTTCATTTATATGTTTTTTAGATAATTATTTATGCTTTGCAAAATATAAATGTTTTTTATTAAATCAAAAAAGTTGTTAACAAAATTATTAACATTTATTTTAAATTATTTGTAACCAATTGAAAAACATTACTTTAAATAAATTATACCGTTTTTTTTTTTTTTTAAACTTAAACCATACATTTGCACCTTAAATTATTTAAAAAATAAAAAATAAAAATGTTAGTTGTAGCAGTAAAAGAAGGTGAAAGCATTGAAAAAGCCTTAAAAAAAATGAAAAAGAAGTTTGAAAAAACAGGTGTTGTTAAAGCTTTACGTAATCGTAAAACTTTTGAAAAACCATCTGTTACAAACCGTCAAACGATGATAAAGGCTGCTTATAAGCAAAAGCTGCAATTAGCAGCTGCTGAATAATTCGCTTTTAGCTTTTTAAATTATACTAAACTCTTTAAAGAGGATTCTACATTTGTATGAATCCTTTCTTTTATTTGTGTTAAATCAGATTTCACAAATTTTGTACCTAATATTTTTTCGTAAAGTTCAATATATCTTTCCGAAATTTCATTTATAAATTCTGTTGTAAATTGAGGCACTTGTTGTTCTTCTTTGCCTTGAAAGCCATTTTGAATTAACCATTTACGTACAAATTCTTTACTTAATTGTTTCTGTTCTTGCCCTAATTTTTGTCGCTCTTCATAGCCATCTAAATAAAAATATCGAGACGAATCGGGGGTGTGAATTTCATCCATTAAATGGATTTCACCATTAAATAATCCAAATTCATATTTGGTATCAACCAATATTAATCCTTTAGCATGAGCCATTTGCTGGCCTCTTTCATACAATTTTAAAGTATAATTTTCTAATTGTTCGTAATGTTCAGCAGATACAATACCTTTTTTTAATATTGCCTGTTTAGATATATCTTCATCATGGCCTACACTTGCCTTGGTAGTTGGGGTTATGATGGGTTGCGGTAATTTATCATTTTCTTTTAATCCATCGGGCAAACTAACACCACAAATACTTCTACCACCAGTATTATATATGCGAGCGGCATGGCCTGCTAAATAACCTCTTACTACCATTTCTACTTTAAATGGGGTGCATAACTTACCAATACTCACTACAGGATCTGGTACATCTAATATCCAATTTGGAACAATATCTTTAGTAGCATGCAAAAAGCTGGTTGCAATTTGATTAAGCACCTGCCCTTTGTATGGAATGCCTTTTGGCATTACCACATCAAAGGCACTAATTCTATCGCTTGCTATCATTACCAAATATTTATTATCAATGCCATATACATCGCGTACTTTTCCTTTATATACGCTAGTTTGATGTGAAAATTTATAATTTGTTTGAGTTAAAGCATTCATAAACTATTTAATTGAAACATCAAAAATGCTAACTTATATTGTAAATAAAAAATAATAATAAATAATAGTTATTATTAATTTTTTAAGGTACTTTTAGGCTTACTATTCTTTATTATTAACCCTTATTATTATTTTTTATGACTTTAAAATCTTTTTCAGTTGCCGCAATAGCTGGTACAATAGTTTACTTTATTTTAGGCGGCATTTTTTATGGTGCTATATTTCCTAACATGTACCCGCCACAAGAGGGGCATGAGCAAAATATGATGTTTATAGTATTAGGTGGTTTATTTTACAGTATGTTTATGACTTTGGTAATTGGTAACACCCCAGGCAAAACAGAGTTAAAAAGTTCTGCTATGTATGGAGCATTAATTGCTGGGCTTATAGAAATAAGCATGCAATTTTATATGAATTCGGCAAAAGATGCTTGTATTGTAACAGCTTTACAAGCCATATTTACAAGTGTAGTTTGCGGCTGTGTACTTGCTATTGTAATTGGTGTTGTGCTAAAAAAAACAAACAAATAATTTTATAATTTAAGTTTAAAATGTTCTTTATTTTTATGCTCTGGTCTTACAAACAGTAAGCCTAGATCATAAAAATCAGTACTTATAGTTACGCGCAAATGCTTGGTTAAATTTAGCCAAGCATTTTGTGTTTTTTGGCATTGGTAAATGTTGCTTATAAAGTAAATAGTATTTGTTAGTTTGTTTTCATTAATTAATTGCTCTAAGTTTTTTTTTAAACTGTCTTTTAGCAAATTATTGATATAGATAAAATCAAAGTCTGGCGATGATAAGTGTAAAATATCAGATACTTGAATATCATTTTGATGCTTAAATTTTGATAAGTACTGTAGCGTTACCTTATTTATTTGACCTACCAAAGCCATTGATTTAAAATTAAAAAAGTTGATAAGGCGGTATAAAAATTCATCGTGTTTGATTGAATTAAATTGTAATGGTAAAAGTTGTTTTCTAAATTTAACACAATCTTCAAAATCACTGAAAGGGTAAGGGTTTTGAACTACTTCTAAATAAAAATAAAACAAAAAAGGAGATTGTAAAAAGTGTTCGTTTTTGGCAAATAAATTGTGTTTTAATTTATTTTTAAAATTCCAAATATGTAACTGAATTGGTATGAAATTCATTTTAAAACTTAACCCTTACAATTAAACAGTAACCTTTGGCCCATTTGGGTTTCATCAAACATCCCATTATTGTATACTAAATGTCCGTTAACAAATGTTTTTTCAATACTTGATTTGAATGTGGTGTTATCAAATGGCGTCCACCCACAATGGTATAATACATTTTGATTGGAAACTACCATTGGTTTATTTAAGTTAACTAGCACTAAATCTGCAGCAAAACCTTCTTTTATATAGCCTCTATTGGTAATTTGAAAAATATCAGCCACATTATGCGCCATTTTTGTAGCAATTTGATCTAGTGTTATTTTTTTTTGATGATAAAACTCAAGCATAGCTAATAAGGCGTGTTGCACTAATGGTCCGCCACTTGGAGCATTTAGGTATGGTGCGTTTTTTTCTTCGAGTGTGTGCGGTGCATGGTCTGTTGCTACAACATCAATTGTACCATCTAACATGGCATCAAATATTTGTTGTCTATCGTATTCTGTTTTTATAGCTGGGTTCCATTTTATAAAGTTGCCGTGTGTTTTATAATCTTCATCGTTAAACCAAAGGTGATGGATGCAGGCTTCGGCAGTAATTTTTTTGTTTTTTAAAGGTGTTTTATTTTCAAATAATTTTAATTCTTTAGCTGTTGATATGTGTAGTACATGTAAGCGAGTGCCATGTTTTTTTGCTAATTGTACAGCATAGGATGATGATTTAAAACAAGCCTCATCATTACGAATGATGGGATGAAAATAAGCTGGAATATTATTTCCATAGATTTCAATCATTCGTGTTTGATTTTCTTTGATCATCACATCATCTTCGCAATGTGTGGCAATAAGGTGCGGAAATTTTAAAAAAATATTTTCTAACACTTTGGTGTCATTTACAAGCATATTACCAGTGCTAGAGCCCATAAATAGCTTTAGTCCGCACACGTTATTATAATTTACTTTTAATACTTCGTCTAAATTATCATTGGTACCTCCCATAAAAAAAGAATAGTTAGCTAAAGAGCATTGTTGGGCACGGTTGTACTTTTTTTCTAGATCTACCCTACTCACCGTTTGCGGTTTGGTATTAGGCATTTCCATATAAGAGGTAATGCCGCCTGCAACGGCAGCTTTTGCTTCGGAGTAAATAGTTCCTTTATGTGTTAAGCCTGGCTCTCTAAAATGAACTTGGTCATCTATTACGCCTGGCAGTAAAATTAAGTTTTGAGCATCTATAACAGTTGCAGTAGGATGCGATAGGTCTCTATCTATTTTTTCAAAAAGACCATTTTCAATTAATACATCATTAATAAAACTTTCACCTTCATTAATAATAGTGGCATTTTTAATTAAAATAGGTTTCATGCAATAGTTTAAACGTTAAATCTAAAATGCATTACATCGCCATCCGCAACAATGTACTCTTTACCCTCTATGCGCAATTTACCTACTTCTTTGCAGGCGTTTTCTGTTCCGTATTGTATGTAATCGTTATAGGCAATTACTTCTGCTCTTATAAATCCTTTTTCAAAATCGGTGTGTATAACGCCAGCAGCTTGAGGTGCCGTCATACCCTTGGTAATAGTCCAGGCACGAACTTCTTTAACCCCCGCTGTATAATACGTTTGTAGGTTAAGTAACTTATAAGCGCTTTTAATTAGTTTGTTTACACCAGGTTCGTCAAGCCCTAAATCTTGTAAAAACATTTGTTTTTCTTCGTAATTTTCTAAGGCTGCAATTTCACTTTCCATTTGAGCTGTAAGAATAACGATTTCTGCGTTTTCATTTTTAACAGCCTCTTTCACTTTTTCAACATAAGCATTACCATTTTTAGCGGCTAATTCATCTACATTACAAACATAAAGTACAGGTTTGGCAGTAAGTAATTGTAAATCTTCTAAGTATGGTTTTTCATTATCTTCCAAAGAACAGCTGCGAACTGATAAGCCTTGCTCAAGGGTATTTTTTACTTTTAATAAGGTATTATATGTTTTTACCGCTTCTTTGTCTGAAGCAGCTTTAGCCGCTTTTTCGTATTTTTTTATTTTTGCTTCAAGTGTTTCTAAATCCTTTAGTTGAAGCTCTGCATCTATAATTTCTTTATCACTAATAGGGTTTACCTTGCCGTCTACGTGAATAACGTTGTCATTATCAAAACATCTTAATACGTGTATTAAAGCGTTACATTCTCTAATATTGGCTAAAAATTTATTTCCTAATCCTTCGCCTTTGCTGGCACCTTTTACAAGGCCAGCAATATCAACAATTTCTACTGAGGTAGGAAGTATTGCTTGTGGTTTTACCAATTCAGCCAATTTGTTTAACCTTTCATCGGGTACAGTGATTGTACCCACGTTGGGGTCTATGGTGCAAAAAGGAAAATTAGCTGCTTGTGCTTTTGCATTGCTTAAGCAGTTAAATATTGTAGATTTACCTACATTAGGTAAGCCGATGATGCCGCATTTTAAAGCCATTTTAAAAGGAGTTAAATAAATAAATTAATAAAAGGGTAAATATACGATAAATGCTTTTTTATTGCTATGTTAAAAAAAATGTAATATCTATTTCGTTAATAATTTTAAGATTAAAATATTTTAACAAAAATTTTGATTTAATAAAATATTTGATTAACATTGTTATACGTTATTTTTTTAATTTATTACTAACCTTCTAATACAACCAACTTATGCTTCCCAATCAGCAATCAGCAATCAGCAATCAGCAATCAGCAAT
>JAVKLI010000055.1:0-17716 GCA_031539425.1 Bacteroidia bacterium | reverse complement strand
TGCAAATTTTGGTCGAGGGGCAAGTACGATAATTTTACCTTTCAGGAAAGAGGAAAAGAAACTGTTTTATTTTCTTTTTTTTGAAAAAATAATCTAAGTTACTCCTATCAAAAGGAGCATTTATTAGTTGAATCTAAGTTTTTTAAACTTATCTTTAAGCGCTGCTAAAGCTGATGCTATGTCGTTTTCGGCAAATGATACTTCGGGGTCTGGTCTTTTAGGTGCTGATTTAATGGAATAATTATTTTCATCTTTCATTGATAAGGCAATGCGTTTACGTTGTACATCACAATCGGTTACAACTACATTTACCTTTTGACCCACTTTTACAATGGTATTGGGGTCGGTAACAAAGGTATTACTTAGTTGAGATACATGCACCAATCCATCTTGATGTACGCCAATATCTACAAATGCGCCAAAGTTGGTTACATTGGTAACAATCCCTGCAAGGCGCATGCCTACTGTTAAATCTTTTATGCTATGCACTTTATCATCAAAGGCAAAGTGTTCAAATGTTTGGCGTGGGTCTCTGCCTGGTTTTTCTAACTCTTGTAAAATATCTTTTAAAGTTGGTAAACCTATAGTATCTGTTACATATTTATTTAAATTTATTTTTTTTCTTAACTCTTCTTTGCTTATTAATTGATTAATAGTGCACTCTAAATCTTCGGCCATTTGCTCTACAATTTTATACGATTCGGGGTGAACAGCGCTTTTATCTAAGGGGTGTCGGCCATCTTGTATTCGTAAAAATCCTGAGCATTGTTCAAAAACTTTATCACCCATTCTATTCACTTTTTTAAAGTCTTCTCTAGATTTAAACGGTCCGTTTTCATTACGGTACTCTACAATGTTTTTTGCCAAACTATCACCTATACCCGAAACGTATGATAATAGCTGCTTTGAAGCTGTGTTAACTTCTACTCCTACGGCGTTTACACAACTCATTACCACACTGTCTAGTTTGTCTTTTAATAAATATTGATCTACATCGTGCTGGTATTGACCAACGCCGATTGATTTTGGATCGAGTTTAACAAGCTCTGCTAAAGGATCCGCAAGCCTCCGTCCAATAGATATAGCACCACGAACGGTTAAGTCATATTCTGGAAATTCTTCACGTGCCACATCTGATGCAGAATAGATGGAAGCTCCTGATTCGCTTACCATTAGTATTGAAATAGATTTTGGTAACACTTCTATTTGACGTATAAACTGTTCTGTTTCGCGCGATGCTGTACCATTTCCAATTGCTATAGCTTCTATATTGTGTTTGGCACATAACGCCATCACTACGTGTTGCGATTCGGTAACCCTGCGTTGTGGATCGTGCGGGTAAATAACGGTTTCTTCTAATAATTTACCTTGGGGGTTTAAGGCAACTACTTTACATCCGGTTCTAAAACCTGGGTCTAAGGCTAAAATAGCTTTTTGACCTAATGGCGAGGCTAACAATAATTCTTTTAAATTATCTGCAAATACTTGAATGGCTTTTTCATCTGCTTGTTGTTTGGTTTGTACCCGCATTTCTGCTTCTAAACTTGGGTTTAACAGTCTTTTATAACCATCTTCTATGGCTAATTGAAGTTCTAATGCGCATGCATTTTTAGTAGTAATAAATTGTTTTTTAATTGCATCAATGGCTACAGAATTATCAATAAAAATATCTAGTAACAATACATCTTCTTTTTCGCCACGGCGCATAGCCAACATGCGGTGACTTGGGCATTTTGAAAGGGGCTCTTCCCATTCAAAATAATCTTCAAATTTTTCACCTTCTGTTTCTTTCCCTTTAATAACAAGGCTTTTAATAATGGCCGTTTTTTGAAATAAGCTTCTTACAGCAGTCCTAACGGTAGCATCTTCACTAATTATTTCAGCTACAATATCTCGTGCGCCTTGCAGGGCTTCATTTATAGAGGTAACTTGTTTTTCTGTATCTATATATTTATTTGCTTCCAATTCTAAATCTGTTATAGATTGTTCTAGTATCAATAAAGCTAAAGGTTCTAAGCCCTTCTCTCGGGCTATTGATGCTTTGGTTTTTCGTTTTGGTTTGTATGGTAAGTATAAATCTTCTAATTGAGAAATGGTGGTAGCATTACTTATTTTCTGTTCTAATTCGGATGTTAATTTTCCTTGGTCGATAATTGTTTGTAAAATAAAACTTCTACGTTGTTCAAGTGCTTTGAGTCTTTCTAATTCATTTTTAATTTGCAATACTTGCACCTCATCCATATTTCCAGTTTGCTCTTTTCTATATCGAGCAATAAATGGCACTGTAGCGCCTTCGTTTAATAAGGTAACCGTGGCATTAATACTTTTAAAGTTTATTTTAAGGTTTTCTGATAATGCTTGTAATAACTCAAAATCTGTCATTGTGTACAAAGTGTAAAAATTCGAAAATAAAATTTTGTTGCAAATCAACTCAATTTGTTTTTAAACAATTTGAAAACAAAAGGGAAATATTAGGTTAATTGTTGTATAAAATAGCTTCTACATCTTTTAATAAAGCGTCTGCATTTTTAGCGGTGTCACTTTCGGCATACAATCGTAAAACTGGTTCGGTACCGCTGGCTCTAATCATAACCCATTGTTCATTTTCTAAATGAAATTTCCAACCATCTATGTTTTCTTTTTTAAGCACTTTTAAATTTCCAATTGATGAAATTTTATTGTTTTTACAAAAATCTATAATATGTTGCTTTACGGTTTCGCTTACAGTTAAGTCATTACGCTGGTAAGCAAAAGATCCTGTTATTTTATAAACGTCTTTAATTAAGGTTGAAATAGACTTATTGGTTTTAGCCATATATTCTAATATAGTTAAACCTATCCAAATGCCATCTCGCTCTGGAATGTGACCTTTTATAGCCATTCCTCCGCTTTCTTCACCACCCAATAAAACATCGTCGTTGATGATATAATCAGCAACAAATTTAAAACCGATAGGTGTTGTAATATGGGTTAAGTCTAAATGTTTGCAAAGTTTTTCAACTCTTGGGGAAACAGAAAAAGCGGTAGCTACTTTGCCCGTAAATTTTTTATAGGTAACTAAATATTTTATTAAAAGTAAAATAATGTGATGCGAGTCGATAAAATTACCTTTATTGTCATAAAGACCAATTCTGTCAGCATCTCCATCAGTACATATGCCGCAATCAATATTTTTATGTGATTTGATTAAATTACTAATTTCTTCTAAATTTTTATGAATTGGCTCGGGTGCCTGACCATGAAACCCAGGATTGTCATCGTTATGTAAGTGAATAATATTTGGAAATAATTTTTTCATAATACTCCTTCCTGCACCAAACATACTATCGTAAGCAAAATTTAACCCTGAATTTTGAATTGCTTCAATATCAAAATTTTCTAAAACATGCTGGTAATACATCTCCTCTAAATCAACATATTCAAGCTCATTCTTTTTTTTACCTAATTCTAAATCTATATATTCTACATCAAATAGAATTTTTTCAGAAATTAAAAGTTCAATTTCTTTTATTTTTTCAGGTAACAAGGGACCACCATAGGCTCCTTTTATTTTATAACCATTATATGATGGGGGGTTATGACTTGCTGTAATAACAATTCCTAAAGAGGCATTTAGTTTTACGGTGCCAAGAGATATCATGGGAGTTGAAGTAAATTTATTTGCACAATAGACTTTTATGCCGTATGATAAAAATACTTTGATGGCTGTATCTACAAATAATGGGCCTCCAAATCGACAATCATGGCCTATAACCACACTGGGATTAGAATTGTTTTTTTTTAACCATTTGGCAGTAGCATCTGCTACACGTAATACATTATCTGTTGTAAAATCTTTTCCAATTATGGCGCGCCAGCCATCAGTTCCAAATTTAATTGTACTCATAAAGTTTAAAATGGCAAAGGTAGTTTATAAAATTTGAAATACGATCGGATATTTTTAACAAAATTATATTGACTAAATATGTTTTATGTTATATAAAAATACTTTAAAAATTTTAAAGACACTAATAAGTTAATTTTCAAATTAATTATTTAATTTGGAGGAAAAATAAGTTTTTTTAAACTATATTAGCCCTCATTTATGCGCTTAAAAAAGCTAATAATATTTTGTTATTGTTTAGGGTTTATGCAATTGGCATCTCAAAATCAAACTACTTTTAATGTTAATCCGTTATATTTATGTTCGGGTACAACAGATGATTTTGTGTTTGAATTAACTTTTAACGCACCGTTTACAAACACTGTAGTTGGAAGTGTTTCAATTATAGCGCCATCTTTAGGTGGCGAGGTTATTGCTCAATATACTAGTGCGCTATTACAAAGTGTGGCGGGTAATGTTTTTTTAACTATCACAAAAAACAGCCCTGGTAAATTGTTTTCTATTTCTCGTACATTTAGTGCAACTGCAAATTATACTGTTTCTGTGAATATAACCAGTAGTTCTGGTTCAATTACTACAATAACTAAAACTGTAAATATTGTCCTACAACCTTCTATTAGTCCAATTACTTTAAATAGTCCGTCTATATGTGCTAAAGAAACTGCGGTAATTGTACCTACAAGCACCGCTACAATAAGTGGTTATACTTGGATGCCGACTAATATTAACACTAAAACAATAGCTGTTTCGCCTTTAAGTACCTCTATTTATACATTAATATATACGTCAGGTTCATGTTTAGGTATGGCTTCTACTACAGTAGCGGTAAACGATGTAACGATTTCTGTTTTATCAACGACAGCATTGGTTACTCAAACTGTAAATGTTACAACCAATACCAATAGGGGTGGCGGGTTTTATCAATGGAGTATGACGGTATCATCTATTGATAATGTTAATTTGCCAGCATCAGACGTTTCTACAAGAAATTATACGGTTACTTATCATTACACGAATCCAATAAAAACCTGTGTTATTACTGTTACAGGTGCAATAACAGTTGTAACCGTAAATATATTGTTGCCTAGTTATTCGGTTTGCGTTAATCAATTAACTACAATAACACCTACAATTTCACCTTTAGGTGGTAATTATTTATGGCAGCCGGGTAATCAAACAACACCTCACTACACGTTAATCCCTACACTTTCAAATCAAACGTTTTCATTGCATTATACTATTGGTGTAGCTACAGCAACAGCATCTGGCAGTATAGGTGTTAGTGAAATGACTATAGCTATATCACCCTCTAGTACTTGTTTATCAAGCTTACCTGCAACTGTACTATTAACAAGCTCAACTAATTCGGTGGGTGGTACTTATAATTGGATGCCAGGCGGCGAAATAACAGCTAATATTATTGTTACGCCAAATATACAAACCACTTACACACTGAGTTATTCTCATTCAGAATGTGTAAAACAAAGCTCGTCGGTTGTATCTATTAATCAAATGACCTTAGGGGCTACGCCATTTTTTACTTTATGTACAAGTAAAGCAACAGACTTAGGTGTTTCTACAAATAGCATTGGAGGTACTTATACAATTTTACCTATTAATACTATTACTAACAATATATCCTTAACCCCAACTGCAAATACTACTTATACTATCAATTATAGCTATTTAGGTTGCTTAAGCTCTACAACTAGCGCTGTTAGTTTAAATCAAACAACTATTTCTGTTAATGTACCCACCATTTGTTTAGGTCAAACTGTAAGTTTAACTTGTTTAACAAATTCTTTAGGTGGTGTTTATAACTGGGCTCCTGATGGGCAATCTACAAGCAGTATTGTTACTTCTCCAACTACTCAATCAACTTATACTTTAAGTTATGATTATTTAGGTTGTTTGCCCCAACAAACTATTACTGTGGGTGTTAATCAAATGAGTTTAAGCGCTACTCCAGTTTTTTCAATGTGTGTGAGTACTCCCACAAATTTAGGAATTTCTACTAACAGCGTAGGAGGAACATATACCATATTGCCAATTAATACTGTAACGTCTAGTGTGCTTATAACACCTACTGCACCAAGCACTTATACGGTGCAATATGAATACTTAGGCTGCTTAAGAACAGTTACAAGTTCTATATTGAATGTCAATCAAACAACTTTAAATGTTAATTCATTTTCAATGTGTTTAACTAACACAGCTAATTTAGTTGCTTTTACAAACTCTGTAGGTGGTTCCTATAACTGGGTTCCAGGGGGCGAAACTACTAACAGTATTGTAATTTCACCTAGTGTTCAAACAACGTATACGATTAATTATACTTTTCAAGGCTGTACAAAAGAAGCGGTATCTACTATTACTGTCAATCAAATGACATTATCTGCCGCCAATCAAATTGAATTGTGCTTAGGTAATACAACAGATTTGGGCATTTTAACTAATAGTATTGGTGGTTTATATACGTTACAACCATTGAACACGGTAACATCTAATGTATTAATAACTCCGTCTTTATCTAATACTTATACTATAAGTTATGCTTATTTGGGTTGTGTCAATTCTCAAACATGTAGTGTTGCAGTTCATAATGTTACTTTAAGTGTTAATTCCGTTACGGTTTGTTCAGGTGAGTCTACTACTATTAGCGCTAATACAAATAGCCTAGGTGGAACTTACTCGTGGCTGCCTAGCGGAAGTACAGATTCGTGGATAAGTATAACACCTACAGTATCTTCTACATTTTCGGTAACTTATAATTATTTATCTTGTTCAAAATCTGCTACTGGCTCTTTATTATATGCAACTCCCAGCGTAGCTGTTTTACCTTATGTTATTTGTCAAGGCAATACAATTACATTAACACCTACTGTTTCCCCTTTAAGAGGAAAATATTTGTGGCAACCTTTTAACTTAAGCGATTCTACAGCTATAGTTAGCCCTAATTCCACTACAAATTATACATTAACTTATAATTATGCTAACTGTTTGGCTGTTGCGTCATCATCTGTAAGAGTTAAAATAGCACCCACGTTAGCTGTTTCTTCAGCTTCGGCTTGTCAAAATAAGCTAGCTAGTATAGTTGCCTCAATAAGTCCATTAGGTGGAGATTTTAATTGGCTTGGTTATCCTACCGTAACAGGTACAGTTTTAGCATTAAACCTAAGCAATAGCGCTTATATTGGTGCAAATTATGATTATAATGGTTGTGCGAAATTAGTTACTGGTTTTATTCAAGTTTTTCCTTTACCAGTTGTTGATATCATCTCGAGTGAACTTCTTTTAATACCACAAGAAAGTACCACTTTAACTGTATATGGGGCTGCATCTTATACTTGGTCTACAGGGGCAAAAACACAAACAATCAATTTTCAAAGCCCTATAACTGGTGATGTTTGCGTAATGGCAACCAATATACATGGTTGTGTTACTCCTAAAGAAACGTGTATTACTGTTAATGTAATAGAAGTTCCTGTTGGATACATTGCAAATGCCTTTACGCCAAATAATGATGAAATAAATGATTTTTTTGAAGTACAATTTTTGAATGTAGAAAAACTAAGAGTTAGAATTTATAACATACAAGGGGGGTTGACTTATGAAAGTATAGATCCTAAATTTAAATGGGATGGCAAAAAAGATGGGGTTAAATTACCTATAGGTACATATTATTATATATTAAACATAATGCTTACCAACAAACATGATTATATTTTTTCAGGTCATGTAAGCTTAATTAGATAATTTATTATCAATGAAATACCTTCATGTATTTTATCAAATGGCTTGTATCATAGGCTTAGGAAGTTATGCAGGATATAAGCTAGATGCTTACAATAAAAATATAAATTTTCCCATTTATACAATTACATTAAGCCTTCTTTCAATAGCCTTTGCAATATATGTTGCATTAAAAGATTTTTTAAAACCTCCTAAAACTTAGGCTATTTTTGGAGCTGCGTCTAGTATTTCTTCATTTGAAGCTGCTTTGTATTGCTCAAAATTTTCAATAAATTTTTCTACTAATTTTTTGGATGTATCATGAAATGCAGCTTTATCTTTCCAAGACTTTTCAGGATTTAAAATTTCAGAAGGTACACCATTACATGAAGTAGGAAAACTCAAATTAAAGTATGGAGATTTTTCAAATGTACCCTTATTTAATTCCCCATTTAAAGCAGCAGTAATAAGCGATCTGGTATATGACAATTTAATACGATTACCAACACCATAAGCACCCTCTACCCAACCTGTATTTAAAAGCCATACATTAACAGTATGAGATTTTAATTTTTCGCCCAATAACTCTGCATACTGCGTTGGATGTAATGGCAAAAATATCCGCCCAAAACAAGCTGAAAAAGTAGTGGTAGGTTCTGTTATTCCCATTTCTGTACCTGCCACTTTAGCAGTGTATCCTGATAAAAAATGGTACATAGCCTGTCCGACAGTTAATTTTGATATTGGAGGAAGCACACCAAAAGCATCACAAGTTAAAAAGAAAATATTTGTTGGTATACCACCAACAGATGGATTCATGGAGTTTTGAATATAATGTGCTGGATAACTAACACGTGTGTTTTCTGTAATTGAAATGTCAGCAAAATTAACTGTTTTAGTTCCTTCAAAACATTTGATATTTTCTAGTAAAGAGCCTTCTTTGATTGCTGAAAATATTTGAGGTTCTTTTTCTGCAGTTAAATCAACGCATTTAGCATAACAGCCACCCTCAAAATTAAAAACACCTTTTTCTGACCAGCCATGTTCATCATCACCAATTAGTTTACGTTTAGGGTCGGCAGATAAGGTTGTTTTTCCAGTTCCAGATAATCCAAAAAATATGGCAGTATCTCCTTCTGCACCAACATTAGCAGAGCAGTGCATGGCAAGTACTTTATGATGATGTGGTAACACATAATTTAATACTGAAAAAATTGATTTTTTTATTTCACCAGTATAAGCTGTTCCTCCAATTAGGATAACTTTTTTTGTAAAATTTAATATTGTAAAATTATGTTGTCTTGTGCCATCTTCTTTACCATTAGCTTTAAACCCAGGTGCATTAATAATTAACCAATCGTGTGTAAAATCTTTTGTTTCAGCCTCATTTGGACGCAAGAATAAATTATAAGCAAATAAATTGCTCCATGGTGTTTCGGTAATAACTCTTAAATTAATTCTAAATTTTGGATCTGCACATGCGTAGGAATCTCTTACCCATACTTCTTTGTCTGTTAAGTAATCGAGCATTTTTTGTTGTAGTGCATCAAACTTATTTGCTTCAAATCTATTATTTACCTCACCCCACCATACTGAGTCTTTTGTGTTTTCATCATATACAACAAACTTATCTTTTGGCGAACGACCCGTAAATTCTCCTGTATTAACTACTAAGGCTCCAGAATCTACAATATACCCTTCATTGCGATTTAAAGTAGCGTCAACTAATTCTTTTGGTGATAAATTCCAATTTACTTGTTTTGCTTTTTGTAATCCTAATTGTTTATTAATTTCTAAAATGCTCATTCTTACTTTTTTTAAGTTTAAAACGTGCGCAATTTACAAAATAATACGACTTAAATCTTTTAAAATTAGTCAATGATTGAGAATAAACGAATTATACGGTATAATAATTAAAGTATATGGCTATTACACGTTTATTTTATTTATTCTATCTAAATGCCTTCCAGCTTCAAATGTAGTGTTAATAAAAGCGACTACACATTTTTTGGCATCTTCTTTGGAAATAAAACGCGCTGGTAAACTTAAAATGTTGGCATTATTATGTTGGCGAGCTAGTAATGCTATTTCAGGGGTCCAGCAAAGCGCAGCTCTAATATTAGTATGTTTATTAGCCGTCATGTTAATACCGTTACCGCTTCCACAAATAAGTATGCCGCATTGAACGGACTGTTTTGCAACTTCGTGAGCTACTGCATGCCCAAAATCTGGGTAATCAGCCCTATCAGTGTTATACGTGCCACAATCTTTAGTCTCAATATTTATTTTTTGTAAATAATCAATCAGTTCTTGTTTTAGTTCAAATCCAGCATGGTCTGCTCCTATTGCTATTATCATTATTAATTTATTTTTTTGGTTTAGTAAATGGAATGGTTGGTCCAAAATTATCCATTTGAACGAGTATAAATTGTTTTCTATTTAAAATATAATTATTAGCCGGCTGCGCTTTATAAATAGTAGGCCCTGGTAGTATGGCAGCAATGGCAGCTGATTCGGATGATGTTAGTTTAGCGGCCGGTTTATTAAACCAATATTGAGAAGCAGCTTCTGCACCATAAATTCCTTTACCCATTTCAATGCTATTAAGGTAAATTTCTAAAATACGCTCTTTACTCCAAAAAAATTCGATTAAAAAAGTATAAATCATTTCAAGGCCTTTTCTAATATAACTTCTAGAGGGCCACAAAAAAACATTTTTAGCTGTTTGTTGAGAAATGGTGCTACCTCCTTTTATTTTTTTTCCTTTTTTATTATTTTCAAACGCTTTTTTCATGGCTTCAAAATCAAACCCATTATGGGTTAAAAAGGCTTGATCTTCGCTACATATAACCGCCTTTTGTAAGTTAATAGAAATATTTGACAATGCAGCCCACTTATGTTTTAATTTAATTTCTTTACCTTTACTTAATTGTTCTGTACAACGTATCATCATAAGGGGGGTAACAGGAACTGGAAACCATTTATAACTTATTAGTACTAATACAGAAAGTAAAAATGCACCTATAATAAGTTTAAAAATAAACTTAAATAATTTCCAAATAAAAAACATAAAATTTGTTTTATAAAATACAATGATACTAATTTCAAATCTTTTTCAGCTTGTTTGTTGATGGGTTATAACAGTAATTAAGTATAATTATAGCTATTAAGATAAGGCTTTGAAAAGGCTTAATGTTTTAGTTTTATAACCTCTAAGGCATAAACCAGTGGTAGTTTGTTTTCAAAACTTTTTATTCTAAATTTTTTTGGTTCAAATTCTTCCATGCTTTCAAAGCAATTGTAGGGTGAATAATTAAACTCGTTAAAAATTTGGAGGGTAAAATTTTGCTTTAAAAGCGCTGTAAGTACATCACTTATAGGATGATTCCATGTTATAGACATATACTTATTTGTATCTTGCTTATCTGCATAAGTACCTGTTTCTGTTTCAATTATAGGTTCATCATTAAAATAACTATAGGTAATGTTTTGTAATTGATTATCAAACATCCATATAAAAGGATGAAACTCAACTAAGATTAATTTACCTGAAGGTTTTAAAAAGGTTGAAATAACATTAGCCCATTTGTTTAAATCTGGTAACCAACCAATAACGCCATAGCTAGAAAAAATAATATCAAATTTTTCATTTAACGCATTGGGTAAATCAAGTACATTACAACAAATAAATTTAGCAGAAACGTTAAGTTCAGAAGCAATACCTTTTGCTACATCAATAGCTTTATCTGAAAAATCAACTCCAGTTACTTCAGCTCCCATTCTTGCTAATGATATAGTGTCTTGACCAAAATGACATTGCAAATGCAATATTTTTTTACCCTTTACATCTCCTAATAATCCTAATTCTATATCGTTTAACGACGATAAGCCATTTAGAAAGGCTTGATTGTTATAAAATTGAGATTGTGTATGAACTTGTGTTTTATTATTCCAAGTTTGTTTATTAATTGCAAAATAATTAGAAGCCATACATTTTTGTATTACCACTTAAAATTGATTACCTGCTTTAAATCTGGGTGTAAGGATTTTGCTACAGGGCAAGTGTGTGCAGCTCGTTCAAAAATAGTTTTTTCTTTTTCTGAATAGTTATTTTTAGGAAAGTGTATGGTTATATGTATTTCGCTTATTCTGCGTGGGTCTGTAGACATTATTTTTGTTACATCTACTGTGGTTCCATCTATATTGGTTATATTATCTTTTTGAGCTACAATACCCATTATTGATAACATGCAAGTACCTAGAGCTGTAGCTACTAAATCTGTTGGTGAAAAATATTCACCCAACCCAAAATTATCTTTTGGTGGGTCTGTTGTTATTTTAACTCCAGATGCTACATGGACGGCTTCAGTGCGTAAATTACCTTTATATAAAAGTTTACTTGTCATTGCAGTAAATTGAGTTACTTTTTCTGAGTAGTATTCTTCTTAGTATCTTTAGGCGCTTTTGTTTCTGCTGGTTTAGCTGGCTCTGTTGTTTTTTTAAAAAAGTCTACCATTACTTTATTTTCTGGGTCTATTTCTTTTATTTTATCAAAGGCTGCTTTGGCTTTTGTTTCATCTTTATCTTTTGATAAAGAATAGTGTGAGCCTAAAAACAAATTTGCTTCAATGATTTGTGGTTTGTAATTGGCTATTTGTTCTGGTTTTACAAGGGTTAATGCTTTTTCAAAATATTCTTTTGTCAGTAGTCCTAAGTCTTTAGGGTCTAACTGAACATTTACTTTACCTCTCCAAAAGTAGCCCATGGCGTAAGATGGTTGCATTTTAGTAAGTTTAGAAAAACAACTATCTGCTTTTACAAAGTCTTGATTTGCCAAAGTATCTTTCTTTTCACGTAATTTTGCGCCACCTTCATAATAAAAGTTTCGTCCAAAGTCGTACCAATCTAGGTTGGTAATATACTTAGGTGCTTTAGTGTTTAAAAAATTAAATATGGCAATTACTTTAGGATATTTTTTTGCTTTTAAAAATATTTTGGCATAATCTTTATTGAGTTCATAAAAAGAAGTAGAATCAAGGGCTTCAATGGTTTTTAAATCAAGCATGGCGAGGCTATCATTTCCAATTTTTAAATTTAAGGTGCCTCTGTATTTGTAATCATTAATTACGTATTTAAACTTTGGTATACTTTTTGTTATTTCAAAAAAATTAGTTGAAGCTTGTAACCCGCGTTTTACAATGGCTGTATCTACTTTTTTTTCTGTTAGTTCGGATAATGATCCTGCTAAACATCTTTCTAAATAAAGGCTTATTTTTCCTTTGGCTTGGAGGTTGGTAATTTCTAAAACCGCTTCAGCATAATTTTTATCGGCATATAAAAAACTGGCATAACGTTCTCGTGCTGTGGGGCTTTCGTTTAGTTCTAAGTATTTTTTATAACTGGCTATGGCTTCTTGTTTTTTTCTTTTTTTAAAAAATAATTCGGCTTGTTCTCTATAAGCGGGTGCGTAGGTAGGATCAAGAGCAATGGCTTTAGCATAATATTCTAAACCTAAATCATAATTTTGGGCACGCTCGTAAAGTTTGCCTATTCTTATGATGCTTTTTGGCGATTTTGGATTTAGCTCTGCAGCCTTATTATAATGGGTAATTGGCACGCTGCCTTCGGCAGGGTTTTGTTCTAATATAGCATCACCAAGTAATAAATAGTTTTCAAATTGAGTTGGTTCTAATTTAATAGCCATATTAATGAGTTTGATGGCATCATCTAAACGTTTGGTTTTTGCAATAATATATATTTCAGCTTGTTTTCTGAGAACTTCACCCATTTTGTTTTTTGATATTGCTGTGGCTTTAAAAATAGCAGCATTTGCTTCAGCTATTTTATCTTCAAAATAAAACACTTTACCTTGGCCCACATAATTTAACGGATAGGTAGGATTGAGTTCTGCGCCTTTGTTATAGTAATAGCGTGCAGAATCGAACATGTTTTTTTTAAAGTATAATTCGCCACAATAAAAATAATTATCACCTTTTGTAGGTTCTTTACTTATAAGTATTTTCAAATCCGCTAGGGCTACTTCATAGCGTTCGTTTTCAGTTTTGTGGATGGCTTCAGGTAAGTTTTGAGAAGCTGCTTTAAACCAAGGACATAAAGCAACAAGTAAAATAAACTTTTTCATAATAAATTTTTAAATAGGATCCAAAAATACACTTTTAAGAATAGCCTCAAAATGAATTCATTAGGATATAGTTAAAAAACATAAAATGAATGTTTAGCCTAACAATAGACCTCTTTCATAATTGATAGTTATATATCCCTGCAATTAAACTAAGTTTGAGGGTAAAGCGTTTTCTTCTGTTTCTATATTTTTCAGCCATTATTCTATAAATTTTAATTGACCTAATAATGTTTTCAATACTAACCCTGCTTTTTGATATTTCCTGGTTTCGTTGCTTATCTGTTGATGTTAGTGGGTTTTTCTTGCTTCGTTTTTTTGGTATTTCTGTATTAGTATATATTTTTTGAAGTCCCATGTAGCCTGTATCTGCTTAAATTTTTGTAGCATGATGCACATACACTTTACTTTCTTTAAACACTCTATAATCGTGTTTTCTACCTTCAGTTTTAAATGTATCGAACGAAACACCTGTTAGTCTTTTAAATACAGCTGACGAATTGTTTTTTAGGTCTTCCCATTTCATGCTTAAAAATCAGAAACATAGCCCAATCATTAACATCATAATTAAGAAGTTATCAGCTAGATGGTATCAATTATGAAAGAGATCTAATGATAAAATTGGTATAAAAATTACGGTTTTGAAACTACAATATTAGTTTAATTTTAAAGTGTTTTTTAATTTGGGGTCTAAAACACATGAGCCGTTTTTAAACTGACAATTACCTTAAAATAATTCTAACAACGGTAATTTATTTCACATTAACCCAAATATTAGATGCAGAATGGGCAGACAAATAGCAACGTTTGTAAGGTTTAAGAAACCTAAAAAATAATTGTCACAAATACCGTTTAAATAAGTATCAGCAAGTGGTTTTAGCCAATTGTTTTGTAAATCTTCTACTTGAGAAATGGTATTATCAAACATTAAGGTATTTGCTGTAATATCTTTAGACTTTATTTTTTCAACTACTGTAGTTAAGGGGTAAACTACAATATCGTCATTCGGTTTAATTGCTATTAATTGTCTGTTTAATAAGTCTATTTGATGTTTTGTTTCTAATGTTTTTATAAACCTTGTGAGTTTATCAATACTACAACCACTTGCCATTGCGTGTTTTTCATTAACACTAAAAATTAAAAACCGCTGATGCTGTATTTGAAATGACGCTTCTAATAAGGTTTCGTGGGCTGTCCATTGTTTAATAAAAAGGGTACAATCTTGTTGTATTTCATTTAACAAAGGCTGTAAGGGTTGTTTGTTAAACGTATAAATCCATAAATTACTCATAGTGTTAATTTTCAATAAATTCTACTTGATAAATTTTACGCCACATTTTACCAGTAATTAATAATTGTTTTGTTTCTGAATTATAAGCTATGCCATTTAATTCCTTAGCTGTAGGGTTATTTAAAAGCTCTTGATATACAATAGCAGAAGCATCTATTATTGAAATAATTTTTCCAGTTGTTGGGTTTATTTTTATAATGTAATTTGTCATCCACACGTTAGCATAAATAGATCCGTCTATATATTCAAGTTCGTTAAGATGATCTTCGGCATAACCATTATTGGTAACTGTAATAGAGTGTGTGATGTTAAAATTTGATGGATTTATAAAATATAAATTACAACTGCCATCACTCATTATGAGTTCTTTACCATCTGTCGTAAGTCCCCACCCTTCGGCATTTGAGTAGGTAAATTGTTTTTGCAGTTTAAATGTTTTAGCATCATACACAAAGCAAATTTGGTTTTTATACGTCAGTTGAAAAAACTGATTATTAATAACAGCTATACCTTCACCAAAATATTTATGTTTATTAATTTCGGCTTTTGCTTTAATTAAACCATCTGTAAAATTTACAATTCCAAAAAGAGAGCGTGTTTGCGGCAGATCGTTTGTGGCACCTGTACTTTCAAATAATTGGTTATTATAAAATAAAAAACCTTCGGTAAATGCGTTTACATCATGCGGAAACGTGGTTATTACCTTTGCACTTAATTGCTGTATAGGTTCTATTATAGGTTGTTCCGTTACTTTATTTTTTTTGTTCGTATCCGATGAATCTGTACAAGCAAAAAAACAAAAAACAATAATCGTATAATAAAATAGACGACCTATTTTTGTAATAGCCATTATTTAATAAATTAAAAATTTAAAGCTCTTTTGGCAGACGCATCTAATGCCGCTTCTTTTAACCCTTCTGTAAAGGTAGGGTGTGCATGGCTTATACGGCCAATATCCTCGGCGCTAGCTTTATACTCCATAGCCACTACTGCTTCTGCAATCATATCTGCCGCACGTGGCCCTATCATATGCACGCCTAATATTTCATCCGTTTGTTCATCTGCTAATACCTTTATAAATCCATCAGTATCTGCGCTGGCTACTGCTCTCCCACTAGCCTTAAACGGAAACGACCCTATTTTGTATTTTATATTTTTAGCTTTCAATTGCTCTTCGGTTTGACCTACTGCAGCTACTTCTGGCCAGGTGTAAACTACTCCCGGAATTAAATTATAATTAATATGTGGCTTTTGATTAGCCATAATTTCTGCTACTAAAACAGCCTCTTCTTCTGCTTTGTGTGCCAACATAGCTCCACCAATAACATCACCAATAGCATATATGTTTTTTTGAGTTGTTTGCAAATGCTCATTTACCGGAATAAATCCTTTTGCGTCTAATGTAATTCCTGCCTTTTCAAGGTTTAACACTTCTGTATAAGGCTTTCTACCAGTTGCCATTAATACATAATCACCATCTAGCTCAATTATTTTGCCTTGTTCATTTTCTGCTTTTACCGTTACATTTTTTGCAGTAGCTTTTGCCTCTTGTACTTTGTGCTTTAAATAAAACTCTATACCTAGATTTTTCTTTAGTACGCGTTGTAATTCTTTTCCTAATCCGACATCCATCGTTGGAATTAGCCTGTCCATAAATTCTACTACAGATACTTTTGAGCCAAGGCGTGCATAGACAGAGCCTAACTCTAAACCTATAACGCCGCCACCTATAACAATGAGGTGTTTTGGAATTTCTTTTAATTCTAAGGCTTCCGTTGAAGTGATAATTCTTTTTTTATCTATTTTAATATTAGGAAGATGAGATGGTTTAGATCCAGTAGCAATAATGGTTTTAGATGAAGTAATTTGTGTTTTTTTACCGTCGGTAGTTGTAATATTAATAGTTGTATTATTATCAAAACTTGCAACGCCTGTAAACGTAGTAATTTTGTTTTTTTTCATTAAATACGAAATGCCATTACAGGTAGATTTAATTACTTCATTTTTACGAGCAATCATTTTTTTAAAATCTACTTTTGGTGCTTTGACTTCTATACCATGGTTGGCAAAGTGATGTACTAAATTGTGGTAGTGTTCTGAAGAGTCTAATAAGGCTTTTGATGGAATACAACCTACATTTAAACAAGTGCCTCCAAGTGTATTGTATTTTTCTATAAGTGCAGTTTTAAATCCTAACTGCGCGCAACGTATAGCTGCAATGTAGCCTCCTGGCCCAGATCCTATAACGGTAACGTCAAAAATTTCCATAATTATTTATATTAATTTGATAAACTTTTTTTACTAAAAATTGCACACAAAAGTAGTAAAATTAGCATGGTAAATTGCCTCATTAATTAATATTAGATTGTGGATCACATATTTTAAAAACTTAGATTCAACTAATAAATGCAACTTTTGATAGGAGGTGGGTTCTAAAAATTAGTTTTTAGAGGTTTGAATAAAAATCGTAGAACCCATTAAAACGATTTTTATAATCTGTACCCTCAAAAGTACAATATTTTTCCTTTATAACATCATAATCTATCTATCAGTGTATTTAATGTCTAATCTTATGGTTTGTTCGTACCTAAATAAGTTGTAAGTTAGGTTGATAAGTCCTATTATTCCAGTGGCTCTTACTATCCCTATTGATTTTATGAATAAGCCATTC
>JAVKLI010000054.1:0-30524 GCA_031539425.1 Bacteroidia bacterium | reverse complement strand
TCTTACTATCCCTATTGATTTTATGAATAAGCCATTCATGCTTTGTTCCATAAACCCAAAAACGTGTTCTACTCTTGCTCGTTTTTTCGATTTTTCTTTATTCGTAGCTTTTTGTTCTTCTGTTAATGGTGCATTGCGGTGTAAGTGAGATGCTTTTAACGTTTATATGTTTACAACGTTCTCAAAGTTTAATTGTAGTTGAAAAGTTAAGGATTTGCCTCAAAATTTTAATTTTGTTGCTTAAAAAAAATAGCTTAAAAAAATCTAAATTCAATGCACCAAATAGAACCTTTTTATAATTGGTTAGATTACTATACATCTGAAGAAGATAAGTTATCACCATTTTATGGGGTAGAGTATAACCAATTTGAATACCATCATAAAATATATAACTACTATATACACCCCCAATGGGATGATATGGGTAGCGAAACTTTGTTTATTAAAATTCTTTACGCCGATTATGAACAATCTTTTGCCATCATTGAACTTATTGGCGAGTGGAACGATGCAATTAATAATGATGTGATGACACTAAAAAGAGAAATAATTGATGAACTCCTTTTAAACAACATAAATAAATATATTATTATTGGCGAAAACGTTTTTAACTTTCATGCTTCCGATAATAGCTATTATGAAGAGTGGCATTCGGATATTGAAAATGGCTGGATAACCTTTATTAATTTTAGAGAACACGTATTACATGAGCTAGAAATAGCTGGTGCTACTGAATTTATAAACTATTCAAAAGATATTGAGCAATTTAATTGGCGCGCCTACTCACCTTATCAGTTATTTAAAAAAATAGATGTCGACAATCAAGCGGTTAATAACAAAGGGAAAAATTCAAAGCCATTTTTAAATTAATTAATAAATTTGCCTCGCTTTTAAACCAAATCATATATTTGTTATCAATATCCAAAACCTTTGAATACTTAAATGAAAGTTACAATAGATAACCACACCATTAATGTACCCAAGGGTACCACCATTTTAGAGGCAGCCAGGCAAATTGGGCCAGAAGTGGCTCCACCCACCATGTGTTATTATTCTAAATTAAAAACATCAGGTGGTTATTGTCGTACATGTATTGTTAAGGTAACACAAGGCAGTACTGCAAACCCAACCCCAATGCCCAAACTAATGGCCAGCTGCCGAACAGAGGTAATGGATGGCATGGTGGTTGAAAATACCATTAATGCAGAAGTTTTAGAAGCACGTAAAGGTGTGGTTGATTTTTTATTATTAAATCATCCGTTAGATTGCCCAGTGTGCGACCAAGCCGGAGAATGTCATTTACAAGATTTAAGCTACGAGCATGGAAACGATAATACCAAATACCAATTTCCCCGCCGTGAATTTGAAAAAATTGATTTAGGAAAGTACATTCAAATACACATGAACCGCTGCATTATGTGCTATAGATGCGTAAAAGTAGCCAACCAGCTAACCGATAAACGAGACCACGGTGTGGTATACAGAGGCGAGACTTCTGAAATATCTACTTATATAGAAAAAGCCATAGAAAACGACCATTCTGGTAATATGATAGATGTGTGCCCAGTAGGTGCACTTACCGATAAAACCTTTAGATTTAAAAGCAGAGTATGGTTTACCAAGCCTGTAGATGCTAACTGTAGCTGCACTAAATGTTTTGGAAAAGTAAGGTTATGGCTTAAAGGCGAAGAAGTATTAAGAGTTACCGCTCGTAAAGACAAATGGGGCGAAGTAGAAGAATTTATTTGTAACGATTGTAGGTTTAATAAAAAGAAAACAACAGATTGGAATATAGAAGGACCATCACCAATACATCCATCTAGTGTTATTAACCAAAATCATTATCAAAAATTAAACGAACAAAAGGTAAAAGAATTAAAACAGCAAGGTGCGCTTGGTTTTTTAGATATTAACCAAAGACCTTAAACAAAAGATGGAAGCATTAATTATAGAAAAACTAATAATTTGTGTTGGTGTGTTTGCACTTTCGCTATTGGTAGCTTTATATACAACTTATTGGGAACGAAAATTTGCAGCTTTTCTTCAAGATAGAAAAGGGCCAAATAGAGCTGGACCAGGCGGTTTACTCCAACCATTAGCAGATGGTGTTAAAATGTTTATGAAAGAAGAGTTGATTCCAAATGTAGCTAATAAAACCTTATTTATAGTAGGGCCAGGGTTAGCTATGGTAACAGCTTTAATGACAGGGGCAGTAATACCTTGGGCAAAGCCATTTTTATTTAATGGAAGATTGATAAACCTACAAATTACAGATGTAAACATAGGTGTAATTTATCTTATTAGTGTTGTATCTATTGGCGTTTATGGCATTTTAATTGGAGGTTGGGCCTCAAATAATAAATACGCTTTATTAGGCGCTATCAGATCATCATCTCAAATGATTAGTTACGAAATAGCAATGGGAATAGCCCTTTTAGCCTTAATTATATCCTCTGGCGGCTCATTAAGTTTAAAAGAAATTTTAGCCAATCAAGATGCCGGAATTTGCAATATTGTATGGCAACCACTAGGTTTTATTATATTTTTTACTTGCGCCTTAGCCGAAACCAACCGCGCGCCATTTGACTTACCAGAATGTGAAACAGAACTAGTTGGCGGTTACCACACAGAATATTCATCAATGAAATTAGGCTTGTTTTTATTTGCAGAGTATATCAATATGTTTGTATCATCAGCAATTATGGCTGGATTTTATTTTGGAGGTTATAATTTTCCTTACGCTAATGAATTGTACCACAGCTTAGGTTTAGTAGAAGGCGATTGGTTGATATCCTTAATAGGATTTGTTGTTTATTTTTTAAAAGTAGTATTCTTTATTTGCGTATTTATTTGGATAAGATGGACCTTACCACGCTTTAGATATGACCAATTAATGAACTTAGGATGGAAAAAATTATTACCACTTTCTCTTTTTAATTTAGCACTCACAGTAGTAATAGAATACTTTAGAGGTAATATCAAATTTTAAATAAATACTTATATGCAACTTACCAATAAAAAAGTAATCGCATCAAATAAAACCCAAAGCTTTACCGAAAAGCTTTATTTACCAGCGATTATAAGCGGTTTATTTATTACGGCCAAACATTTATTTAGCAAATCTGCTACGGTAAGATACCCTGAAGTAAAAAGACCAATAGCTAACGTATATAGAGGGCAGCACATATTAAAAATTGATGAAAATGGTGCCGAACGATGTACTGCTTGCGGCTTATGCGCTTTAGCATGCCCAGCAGAAGCTATTACCATGACAAGTGCCGAACGTACAGAAGACCAAAAACACCTTTATAGAGAAGAAAAGTATGCCAGTACCTATGAAATAAACATGCTACGTTGCATATTTTGTGGCCTATGCGAAGATGCCTGCCCTAAAGAAGCTATATTTTTAACAGACAAAATAGTTGATGTACACTACGAAAGACAAGATTTTATTTATGGAAAAGATAAGTTAGTTGAAACAAAAAATGAACCAGTAAGCGTAGTAAATAGACAAACAAAAGAAGTTGCCAATTTTAAACGAATGAAAGAATTGAAGCATAATGTATTACATACCGATAAACCAAAATTAAAAACCGCATCACATTAATCTATCATGATTTTAGGACTTACTATAATACAGTGGCTATTTGGCATCTTATCCTTTTTAGCAATATTTTTTGCTCTTTTGTTAGTATTTGCTCGCAATCCCGTTAATTCTGTTTTATATTTAGTACTTACGTTTTTTTGCATTGCAGGGCACTACATCCTTCTTAATGCACAGTTTATAGCCGTAGTGCATATTGCAGTGTATGCAGGAGCTATTATGATTTTATTTTTATTTATTATCATGTTGATGAATCTTAACAACACAACAGAAATAAAAAAACAAACCTTACAAAAACTAATAGCAGGTTTAATTGGAGGCATATTTTTATTTCTTATGGTAGCATTATTAAAAAGCTCAGAAACGATACCAACTCAAATACAAAATAGAGCTACCTCAATAGGTTTAATTAAAAACTTAGGGCAAGTACTCTTTAATGAGTTTTTATTTCCATTCGAAATAGTTTCTATCCTATTATTAGCCGGCCTAATTGGAGCAATATTCATTGGAAAAAAAAATAATACCAACTCAGCATCAAATTAACTTATGATTAATAACATCCCTTTAGAATATTACGTTATAATTTGTATAACCCTTTTTACAATTGGCGTTATAGGTGTACTTACTCGTAAAAATGCTATTATTATTTTTATGAGTATAGAGTTAATGTTAAACGCTGTAAACTTATTACTTGTTACTTTTTCAATCATAAAAAATGATGCCTCAGGACAAATTTTTGTATTTTTTATTATGGCCATAGCAGCAGCAGAAGTAGCTGTGGGGTTAGCAATTCTTACTATGGTGTATCGAAACATTAAAAGCATTGATACAGGTATGCTTAATAATTTAAAATATTAATTTTTACAATGACTCAACTAGTATATTTAATAATTGCTTGCCCACTTATTGGCTTTTTAATTAACACTTTTTTTACTAACCATATTAATAAAAAAAATGCTGGTATTATTGCTAGTATTGCCGTGCTTATAAGTTTTATTTGCTCGGTTTTACTTTTTATAAAACTTCAAAGCCATACCAAAACCGAACACATTATTAATTTATTTACTTGGATTAGCTCATCAGAATTTGCAATACATTTTGATTTTTTAATAGACCCACTTTCCATTATATTTTTACTCGTAATAACAGGAGTAGGTTTTTTAATTCATTTATATTCTATTGGTTATATGAGCCATGATGGGGAGGTGATAAGGTATTTTTCATACTTAAATTTATTTGTGTTTTTTATGTTGTTATTAGTATTAGGTAACAATTACTTAATTATGTTTATTGGTTGGGAAGGCGTAGGATTAAGCTCATACTTATTAATAGGTTTTTGGTTTCAATCTCAAGAAAATAATAATGCCGCCAAAAAAGCCTTTATAATGAACAGAATTGGAGATTTAGGGTTTTTGTTAGGCATTATACTCATTTTATTAAATTGCCATAGCCTAAGTTATAACACTGTATTTGCAGAAATCCATAACTTAAGTCAAAGCACTATTACAACAATTTCATTGTTATTGTTTGTTGGCGCTATGGGTAAATCTGCTCAAATCCCATTATATACATGGTTACCTGATGCCATGGCTGGGCCAACTCCTGTATCTGCTTTAATACATGCTGCCACCATGGTTACAGCCGGTATATATATGGTTACCCGCTCTAATATTTTTTATTTAAATTCAGAATTTGCTTTAGAAATGATAGCAATAATAGGCATCATAACAGCTTTAGTAGCAGCGTCAATAGCCCTTTTTCAAAATGATATTAAAAAAATATTAGCATATTCAACTGTTTCTCAATTAGGTTTAATGTTTTTAGGCTTAGGCGTAGGTGCTTTTAGCGCATCTATTTTTCATGTAGTAACACATGCTTTTTTTAAAGCGCTATTATTTTTAGGAGCGGGTTCTATTATCCATGCGCTTGGTGGCGAGCAAGATATTAGAAAAATGGGCGGCTTAAAAAAAGCATTACCAATTACTTATATCACAGTGTTAATTGGCACCATTGCCATAAGTGGCATCCCTCCCTTTGCAGGCTTTTTCTCTAAAGATGCCATTTTATCGGGTGTATTTATCCATTCGCACATCTTATGGGTATTAGGATTAGCTACCTCTATTTGTACAGCATTTTATATGTTTAGATTTTTGTTTCTCATATTTTTTGGGTCGTTTAGAGGAACTAGCCACCAACTAAATCATCTTCATGAATCTCCCAAAAGTATGATAATTCCATTATTAATACTTGCAATATTTAGTGTATTAGGCGGTGCGCTTGGATTGCCAGAAATATTTACATCTTTTAATTGGATGGCCCAGCAATTACAACCTATATTAATTAACACACATGCACATCATTTATCACATCTAACAGAATGGATTTTGATGATAGTTACTACTATTTTAGCTTTGTGTGCCGCATTTTTGGCTTATCAATTATATGTAAAAAAACAAGTACTGCCTGCTCAAAGTGAAGCTAATATGAAAATCGGACAAAAAATTATTTATAACTTATATTACATAGAAAACTTTTATAATTACATTATTACAAAACCGTTAGATTGGAAATCGAATTACTTAAATAAAATAGATTTAAAGTTAATTGATGCAATTATAAATGGCATTGGCAAAACCATACAACAAACTAGTAATGTTATGCGCTATATACAAACTGGTAATATTGGCAACTACATATTATCTATGGTAATCGGAATAATTATGATACTTATTTTTGCATTTATTTAATCTATTTTAAAAACACAATGCTTATATCAATTTTAATATTAACCCCATTTATTGCAAGTTTAATAGTTTATACCTTTAAAAATGCAGCCTCACAAAAGTTAGCTTTTGTTTTTTCTATTTTAGAATTTATATTAAGCATGATTATGTTTGTTGTATTTAAACAAAACCCAGAACATCCTTTATTATCAATAAATTACCCATGGATAAACTCATTAGGCATACATATTAACGCAAATATTAATGCTATTTCGTTACTAATGGTTTTACTTACAACTGGGTTAGTACCCTTAATTATTCTTACATCATTTAATACAAAATATAAAAATCCATTTACTTTTTATAGCCTTATATTATTTATGCAAATGGCTTTAATAGGCGTATTTACTGCTAATGACGGTTTTTTATTTTATATTTTTTGGGAATTAGCGCTACTACCCATATTTTTTATATGCTTACTGTGGGGTAAGCAAGATAGTGTTAGAATAACATTTAAGTTTTTTGTATACACTATTTTAGGTTCATTGTTTATGTTAGTTGGTTTAATTTATTTATATAACCAAGCACCGGATGGTATTGAAAAATCATGGTTAATTACAGATTTATATCAAGTTGGAAAAACGCTAAACATCCATCAACAAACCTTTGTATTTATTACAATTTTTTTAGCCTTTGCTATCAAAATTCCTATTTTCCCATTTCACTCGTGGCAGCCAGATTTATATGTTAATGCGCCAACCCCAGGTACTATGCTGCTTTCAGGAATTATGCTTAAAATGGGTACCTTTGGTTTAATTAAATGGTTATTGCCAATTACCCCTTTAGCATTAGAAAAATGGGGCACTTATATTATTTTTATTTCTATTGTTGGAGCCATATTTGCTTCTTGTATTGCCATTGTTCAAAAAGATTTTAAACGTTTAATTGCTTATAGTTCAATAGCACACGTAGCCATCATTTCTGCAGGTATTTTAACTGCCAATCAACAAGGCGTACAAGGCGGCTTGGTTCAAATGATTTCACACGGCGTAATTGCAGTAGGCTTATTTTTAGTTTCAAACATTTTAAAAAGAAACACAGGCACAACAGAGATAAGTGAACTAGGGGGCATTAAAAACGTTAATAGAACATTTACTATTTTCTTTTTTATCATTTTATTAGGATCAATTGCACTTCCATTAACTAGTGGATTTGTTGGAGAATTTTTAATTTTTGTTGGAATATACCAACACCATGCAGTAATAGCAGTAATAGCAGCTTCAACAATTATTTTAGGAGCCGTATATATGCTCAGAACATATCAAACTATGATGCTTGGAGAGGTAAACGCATTAACTCAATCGTTTACATCGTTAATGAAAACTGATAAAATTGTTTTATTAATTATTTGTAGCATTATTATTTTAATTGGATTTTATCCCCAACCAATTAATTCATTAGCCCAACAAGGCGCAGAATCCATTATTAAACTTATTCACCCATAATTTAAATTATTAACCTATGACAGCTTTATTTATTATTTGTGGATTAGGCCTATTTATAATGCTTACAGAAATATTTAAAGCTTATAAATTAATAGTGCCAATTACACTTATAGGAATTTGTACGGCATTTATTACCAACTTATTTGAGTGGAACAACAATAAGTCTATTGAAGTATTTCATAACATGATTCAATTTGACAATGTATCACTTGCTTTTAGTAATTTAATTTTATTAATATTATTTGTTTGGATTTTATTAGCCCATAAAAACTATTCTAAACAACATACTACAGATATTTTTACATTGGTATTATTTTCTACATCAGGTGCATTAATACTAACAGCCTTTACAAACTTTACATCATTTTTATTAGGTGTAGAGATTTTATCAATTCCTATGTATGTATTAGCGGCATCCAATAAAAACAATTTGTTATCAAACGAATCTGGATTTAAGTATTTGTTATTGGGGGCATTTATGTCAGCTTTTTTAATACTAGGTATAACCCTTATATATGGCGCAACAGGTAGCTTTGATATGCGCTTCATTAGTGATTTTATAAACGATAATTCTGCAAAATTACCGCCTTATTTATCAGTTGGTATACTACTTGTATTAATGGCCTTATGCTTTAAGGTGAGTGCCGCACCATTTCATTTTTGGACACCCGATGTGTATGAAGGCGCTCCTACCATTATTACAACATTAATGGTAACAATGGTTAAAACGGCATCTGTAGCTGCTTTTGCAAAACTATATGCAATGCTATTTATCAATATAGCATGTGTTTGGGTAAATATTTTGGTTTTTGTAATTATTTTATCTTTACTCATCGCTAATCTTATTGCCTTATTTCAAGATAGCGTGAAACGAATCTTTGCCTACTCAAGCATCAGTCACACAGCATTTATACTGATGGCATTTTTATCAAATGGAGATGTTTATAATCAAATTACTTCAGTATTTTACTACATAGCAGCTTATGTCATAAGCAATATCACGGCGTTTTATGTATTACATCATATATCAAATCATAAACAAGATGTATCTATAAAAACATTTAATGCTTTAGCTAAAAAATCACCATTTACAGCATTTGTTATGACTGTTGCTTTACTCTCAATGGCTGGAATTCCTATTACAGCTGGTTTTTTTGCAAAATATTTTATTTTCAACTCGTTAATTAACACGCCGTTTAGTTGGGTAGTAATTTTGGCTATTATTTTTACAGCTATAAGTTTATATTATTATTTTAAAATAATAATAGCCATGTATTTTAAAGAATATGAATCAACAACAGAAGAATTAAATATTCCATTAACTCATAAGCTCATTTTAGTGATTACTACATTACTTACTATTGTACTGGGAATTTATCCAAACGCTATCTTAAATATGTTTTAAAAAATGAAAAATAATAATAAAGCAATACTTTTTATTTTTATAACATTATTAATTGATTGTACAGGCATAGGTATTATTATACCCGTAACTCCATCATTAATTAAAGAACTAATAGGTGGAACTATTAGTGAAGCATCAATGTACGGAGGTTGGTTAGCCTTTTCTTATGGAATTATGCTGTTTTTATGCTCAAGCATTATGGGTGGATTAAGCGATAAATATGGCAGAAGGCCATTACTCCTTATGTCATTACTTGGGTTAGGGGTAGATTATATTTTTTTAGCTTGGGCACCAACTATTGTATGGTTATTTGTAGGAAGAATAGTAGCTGGCATGTTTGGGGCCAGTTTTACAACAGCTACAGCCTATATTGCTGATATTAGTGAACCAGAAAAACGCGCACAAAACTTTGGAATGATCGGCGCAGCATTTGGAATTGGATTTATATTAGGCCCACTTATTGGAGGTGTGTTTAGTCAGTTTGGCACTCGAGTACCTTTTATTGTTGCCGCTATATTATCATTACTCAATTTGTTTTATGGATATTTTGTGTTACCAGAATCTTTACCAGCCAATTCTAGACGAGCTTTTGACTGGAAAAGAGCAAACCCCATTTCATCATTAATTAACTTAAAAAAGTATAAAACTATTTTAAGTTTTGTAGTTGTTATATTTTTATTAAATATTGCAGGCCATGCAGCTCAAACTACTTGGACTTATTATACCATGTATAAATTTAATTGGAACGAACAATGGATTGGTTACTCCTTAACCATGGTGGGTTTTTGCATTGCCTTAGTTCAGGGCTTGTTAACAAGGATTGTTGTACCAAAATTTGGACAAAGCAACTCTATATACTTAGGCTTGTTTTTTTCATTATGCGGTTATTTACTATTTTCTGCTGCTAATCAAAGCTGGATGATGTTTGCTTTTATAATTCCATTTACCTTAGGTGGAATAGCAATGCCTGCTATTCAAGGAGAAATTTCAAATCAAGTACCAAATAATGAGCAAGGCGAACTACAAGGTGCATTAACCAGTGTTTTGAGCCTTACAGCTATTATAGGCCCACTGCTGATGACTAATGTATTTTATTTTTTTACAAAACCTAACGCTCCAATTTTAGTGCCTAGTGCGCCGTTTTTAATGGGAGCTTGTCTTACTATTATATGCGCCTTTATTATATACTTTACTAAAAAACAAAGGATAAAAATTTAATTATTAAAATCATTAATACTATGAAAAATTGGGATAAATCAGACATTCGAAAAGTATATGATACACCATTAATGCAGTTAATTTATAATGCAGCACAAATACACCAACAACATCATAAAATAGGAGAAGTTCAAATAAGCTCTTTGATATCAATTAAAACAGGGGGGTGTCCAGAAGATTGTGCATATTGCCCACAAGCGGCAAGATATCACACCGAAGTAAAAGTACATAAACTGATGAGCGAAGCAGAAGTATCTGTAGCCGCTGATAATGCTAAACAAGGTGGGGCAAGTAGAATGTGCTTAGGCGCTGCTTGGCGAGAAGTGCGAGATAATAGAGATTTTGACACCGTATTAAACATGGTAAAAACCATCAATTCTAAAGGCTTAGAGGTATGTGCTACCTTAGGTATGGTTACAGAAGAGCAAGCTAAAAAATTAGCAAACGCTGGGTTATACGCTTATAATCATAATATAGACACTAGCGCTGAAAATTATGAAAACATTATTTCAACCAGAACTTACGATGATAGATTAAACACCATTAATAATGTTAGAAAAGCAGGATTAACAGTATGTTCTGGAGGTATTATTGGTATGGGTGAAAGTATAGACGATAGAATAGGAATGTTGCACACGCTTTCTATATTACGTCCGCAGCCAGAATCAGTGCCAATTAATGCATTAGTAGCCGTAGAAGGAACACCACTCGAAAACCAAGAGCCAGTACCTATTTGGGATATGGTTCGTATGATTGCAACTACTAGAATAGTATTACCTAAAACCGCAGTACGCTTATCTGCAGGGCGCTTAAATATGAATATGGAAGGGCAAGCCCTTTGCTTTATGGCCGGCGCAAACTCTATATTTGCTGGTGAAAAATTATTAACAACGCCAAACCCTTTGTATAATCAGGATATGGAAATGTTTAACATTTTAGGATTAACGCCTAAAAAATCATTTTCAGAAAATGCAGTTTCTGAACCTGCCTAAAATGGAGACGAATCCATTACTAAAAAATATTCAAGACATTTTAAAACAAGTGCTTGAACAAAAAAAACATTCAAATAGCTTACGAACATTAAATACAAACTATCCAAGTATAGACTTTGCAAGTAATGACTATTTAGGCTTTTCTAAAAATGGATTATTAAAAAAAGAAACTGAAAGGCTAGAAACCTTATACAACATAAAACATACTGGTTCTACAGGCTCTCGATTAATCTCAGGAAATTCTATTCTAACTCAACGGGTAGAAAACGATATTGCACAATTTCATAATACCGAAGCGGCGCTCATTTATAATTCAGGTTACAATGCCAATATTGGTTTAATTGCTGTAATAGCTCAAAAAAATGATTTAATAATTTATGATGAATTAATACATGCTTCTATTATTGATGGGATGCGATTAAGCTTTGCAAAGCGTATTAAGTTTAAACATAATAATATTGAACACCTGCAATCAATTGTAAAATTGAACCACCATCAGTACCAATCAATTTTTTTAATTGTAGAAAGTATTTATTCTATGGATGGCGATGCAGCTCCCTTATTAGAAATAGTAAAATTATGTAAACAATACAACATTAATTTAATTATAGACGAAGCCCATTCAATAGGTGTTTTTGGATATCAAGGTAAAGGTATTTGTGAAGAGTTAAGTATAGAAAAAGATTGTTTTGCAAGAATATATACCTACGGAAAAGCTCTTGGGTGCCATGGAGCAAGCATTGTTGGCTCTCGTGTTTTAATACAGTATCTAATTAATTTTTCACGCAGTTTTATATATACAACAGCTTTACCTATTCTTAGCATTTTATGTATAAAGGCCGCTTATGAGTTATTACAACATACAGAAGAAATAAAAAAAATACAAGCAAATATTTTATATTTTAATCAACATACCCAACACATTAAAAACATAACACCTTCTAATAGCAGCATTCATGCCATTTTAGTAAGTGGAAATAAAAATATAGATACATTAGAAACAAAATTAACTTCAAACAATTTTTTTGTAAAAGCTATTAAATCTCCTACTGTAGCTGCAAACAAAGAAAGAATAAGAATTTGTTTACATTCGTATAATACAACAAATGAAATGAAAAAATTAGTAGATATACTTCAATCTATTAATTGTTAAGCCTAAAGCATGAATATATATACCAATTTAAATCAAACCAATTTAACTTCTAAAACCATTATTACTATTGGCAACTTTGATGGCATGCACTTAGGGCATCAAAAAATATTTCAAAAAATTAATGAAATTAAAAAACAACATAATTTACAATCTTTAGTATTTACTTTTTCTAACCATCCGCAAATGGTTTTAAATACCCATACAACATCCATATCCTTATTAAGCACAATAGACGACAAAATTAAATTAATTAAAAACCAAGGTATAGATCATCTTATAGCCATACCTTTTACAAAAGCGTTTTCACAAATTACGGCTCAAGATTATATAAAAAATATATTAGTTAATCAATTTAAAGCTCATACAATAGTAATAGGTTACGATCATAATTTTGGATTAAATAAAACTGGCAATATTACTATGTTAAAAGATTTTTTACACACATACCATTATAATGTTATTGAAATTTCAGCATTTGAAATCAATCAATGCTATATTAGTAGCAGCATTATTAGAGAACACCTTAAAAATGGTAATGTACAAGAAGCCAATACTTTGTTAGGGTATAAATATCAACTATCTGGCGTGGTTATAAAAGGCAAACAGTTAGGCAGAACCATTGGATACCCTACAGCTAATATAAAACCTGATGAATTAAAGTTAATTCCAAAAATTGGAATATATGCAGTTCGTGTATCTGTAAATAATACAACTTATAACGGCATGCTTAGTATAGGCTTAAACCCAACAACAGATACCGATAACACAATAAAACTTGAAGTAAATATTTTTGATTTTAACGCTAATATTTATAATGAAAAAATATCAATAGAATTTATTTCATATCTTAGAAATGAAATTAAATTTAAATCCTTAGATTTATTAATTCAACAACTGGATAAAGACAAAGCAAATTGTTTAAATACTTAAAATGAAATTATTTACACTCATATTAACTTTAATATGCTTTATACCAACTGTCTATTCTCAATCTATAGACTCTTTAAAAATTGATTCAAATAAAGTATTTAAAAATTTAAACGAAGCGTTAAAACACCCTGAACGTGTATATAAACTAGAATTAAAAAAGAAGAAGTATAAAACAATACCTCAAGAAATAAGCACATTTAAAAATTTAAAATATTTAGATTTAAGTAAAAATAATATAACAGAAATTCCAGTTTTTTTATTTAGCTTAAAAAAATTAGAAGTGCTTAATTTAAGTTATAATAAATTAGAGAAGATTCCTAATAACATAGATTCACTAGAACTTTTAACCGAATTAAATTTAGGTGAAAATAACATTTTTGAAGTACCAATAGAAGTAGCCAATTTAGAAAACCTAACGGTATTAGATTTATGGAGTAATAACGTTGTTGCATTACCTAATGAAATTAAATTTTTAAAAAAATTAAAATTTGTAGATTTAAGTGGCGTGGCCATCAGCGATGAAGAAAGACAAAAAATTGTAAATATGTTTTCAAATTCCACTATTATACTTCGTTTACCACCAATTTGTAATTGTAAAATGTAATTATAATTGACATAAAGTGGCTTAATCAAAACATTACATTTGTATTATTTTAAATATGGAATATTCTTTTAAACTCATAGAACAACGCTGGCAGGCATATTGGAAAGATAATAAAACATTTAAAACCAACGAAACCCCTAATAAACCCACCTATTATGTATTAGATATGTTTCCATATCCTTCAGGTGCTGGGCTACATGTAGGCCATCCTTTAGGTTACATTGCATCAGATATAATTGCAAGATATAAAAAACATAACGGGTTTAATGTACTACACCCTATGGGTTACGATAGTTTTGGATTACCAGCCGAACAATATGCCATCCAAACTGGCCAACATCCAGCTGTTACAACTGAAGAAAATATCAATAGATATCGAAATCAACTTGATAAAATAGGTTTTTCTTTTGATTGGGATAGAGAGGTGAGAACTTCTAATACTCAGTATTATAAATGGACTCAGTGGTTATTTATAAAAATATTTAATGCGTGGTTTAATTTAAAATACAACAAGGCAGAACCAATAGAAATGTTAATTAAAACATTTGAAACAATTGGAAATGATGGAAATACAGCCTTTACAAATGTGCCAACAAATATTTTTAGTGCACAAGAATGGATTAGTTTTTCTGAAAAACAAAAGTCTGACATTTTAATGAACTATAGATTGGCTTATTTATCTGACACCTATGTTAATTGGTGTCCGCAATTAGGAACAGTATTAGCAAATGATGAAATTAAAAATGGACTTAGTGAGCGAGGAGGGTTTCCTGTTGAGAAAAAAATAATGAAGCAATGGAGTATGCGTTTAACCGCTTATGCTCAGCGCTTGTTAGATGGGTTAATTGAATTAGATTGGACAGAAAGTATCAAAGAAGTGCAAAAAAACTGGATAGGTAAATCAGAAGGCGCTTATATAAATTTTCAATTGAATTCATCAAATAACCACTACATTAAAGTTTTTACAACCCGACCAGAAACAATATTTGGCGTTAACTATATTGTATTAGCCCCAGAGCACCCATTAGTAAATAACATATGTACCGAAGTGTATAAACATTCACTTACAGAATATCAACTAAAAACAAAACAAAAAAACGATAGAGAAAGATTAGCTACAATAGCTAATTTTACAGGAGTTTTTACAGGAGCTTACGTTAATCACCCCTTTACAAATAAACAAATACCTGTTTGGATTGCAGACTATGTTTTGGCAGATTATGGAACTGGTGCTGTAATGGCAGTACCTGCTCATGATTCAAGAGACTATGCGTTTTCAAAACAATATAATTTGCCAATTACTCAAGTAATTAATGGTGGAGATATTTCTCAAAATACTTATGAACAAAAAGAAGGAACGCTTATTAATTCTGAATTTTTAAATAATTTAAATGTTCAACAAGCTGTCGAAAAAATATTAAATGAACTTAATAAAATTAAAATAGGCATAAAAACCATACAATATAAATTACACGATATTGTGTTTGGTAGGCAGCGTTATTGGGGAGAGCCAGTGCCAATTTATTTTAAAGATGATATACCTTATGCTTTAAATGAAAACGAATTACCCCTTGTATTACCAGAGATAGATAAATATTTACCAACATCTGATGGACAACCGCCTTTAGCAAGAGCTTTAAATTGGAAATATCAAAATACCAATGAATATGAATATTCTACAATGCCTGGGTGGGCTGGTAGCGCTTGGTATTTTCTTCGATATATGGATGCTACAAACACAAAAGAGTTTGTATCGAAAGATAAAGCCAATTTTTGGAAACAAATAGATTTGTACATAGGAGGTAACGAACACGCTACAGGGCATTTATTATATTTTAGATTTTGGACTAAAATTTTAAAAGACTTAGGATACATAGAAATTGATGAACCTGCTAAAAAATTAATCAATCAAGGAATGATTTTGGGTAGAAGTAATTTTGTTTATCGGATTAATGGCACAAATCAATTTGTTTCAAAAGGCCTAAAAAATCAATACCAAACAACAGCTTTACACGTTGATGTAAATATTGTTGAACAAGACATTTTAAATTTAGAAGCGTTTAAAAATTGGAGAAGTGATTTTAAAGACGCATCATTTATTTTAGAAAATGACAAATATGTATGTGGTGTTGAAGAGGAAAAAATGTCAAAATCAAAATACAATGTTGTGTCGCCAGACGATATTTGTTCTAAATATGGGGCAGATACACTTCGTATGTATGAAATGTTTTTAGGCCCACTTGAACAAAGTAAACCATGGAATACAAATGGCATAAGTGGCGTACATAATTTTTTAAAAAAAACTTGGAGACTTTTTTTTGCTAATGGAACTTTTAACATTAGTGCTGATGCCCCTAATAACAAAGAGTTAAAAGTATTACATAAAACCATAAAAAAAATAACGGAAGATTTAAATAACTTTTCGTTTAATACATCAGTAAGTGCTTTTATGATTTGTGTAAACGAATTAACAGAATTAAAATGCAATAAACGAGCCATACTTGAACCATTATTAATTTGTTTAGCTCCTTATACACCTCATATTGCAGAAGAACTATGGATGCAATTGGGTAATAAATCAAGCATTTCTGAAGCACCCTTTCCTGAATACAATAAAAATTATTTAGTAGAAGATGAATTTAATTATCCAATTTCATTTAATGGTAAAGTAAAATTCAACTTGCTATTTGTAGCAAATACTCCTTCTCAAGATATTGAAAAATTAGTACTTTCCAATGATTTAACCATTAAGCAGTTGAATGGACTTTTGCCAAAAAGAGTAATAGTGGTTCCTAATAAAATTGTAAACATTGTTTTATAAGAATGAATCAAACGCACAATAATTCATTACAAGAAGTTCACGCTTCAGTAAATACAACTTCTAAGGGGGGCGTTAAAAAAATATTAGCCTTTATTGGCCCTGCCTATATGATAAGCGTTGGGTATATGGACCCTGGCAATTGGGCTACAGACATTGAAGGGGGAAGTAAGTATGGCTATAGTTTACTTTGGGTATTACTGATGAGCAATTTAATTGCCTTGTTATTACAAAGTCATTGCATTAAATTAGGCTTAGTATCTGGAAAAGATTTAGCGCAAATGTCTAAGTACCATTACTCAAAATTTACAAATATATTTTTATACCTATTGGCCGAAGTAGCCATTGCAGCATGTGATTTGGCAGAGGTAGTAGGCATGGCTATTGGTATTCATTTATTATTTCCGTCGGTATCATTATTAATGGGTGTTTCTATTACCGTTTTAGATAGCTTATTGTTACTTCTATTAATAGACATGGGTATTAAAAAAATTGAAGCTTTTATTATTTCTTTAGTAGCCTTAATAGGCATATCATTTTTAATTCAAATATGTATTGCTAAACCAAACATAATAGAAGTATCAAAAGGCTTAATACCAGGGCTTACTAATACTGAATCTATATACATTGCAATAGGAATTATAGGTGCTACAGTAATGCCCCATAATTTGTATTTGCATTCTGCTTTGGTGCAAACCCGTAAAATAGAAGACTCTAGCGCATCTTTAAAAAAAGCAATTCGCTTTAATATTATTGATAGCGTAGTAGCTTTAAATTTGGCCTTGTTTGTAAATGCAGCTATATTGATAATTGCAGCAAGCACATTTTATAACAGCAATTTACATATTACAGATATTCAAGAAGCTTATAAAATGTTAGAGCCCTTAACTGGGAGTACTTTAGCCCCCTTGTTATTTGCCATTGCATTAATTGCAGCAGGACAAAGCTCAACAATTACAGGCACATTAGCCGGACAAATAGTAATGGAGGGTTATTTGAATTTAAGAATTCAACCCTGGGTAAGACGTTTATTAACCAGAATGATAGCTATAGTGCCAGCTTTTTTAACTATTTATTTTTTAGGCGAATCTAAAACAGGTGATTTATTGGTGTTGAGCCAAGTGATATTAAGCTTACAGCTTGGCTTTGCGGTGGTGCCATTAATTAAATTTGTGAGCCATAAAACAATTATGAAAGAATTTGTTATTTCATCATGGCAAAAAATAGCCTCGTGGATAGCAGTATCAATAATCATTTCCTTAAACTGTTATATGTTATATAATAAAATGAGTGAGTGGATGCAATCATCAGAATTTTTAATACTTAAAATGATAACAGCTTGTTTTATGTTATTTTGTTTTTACATGTTAATTTATTTAATTGTAAAACCCCTTAATTTTGTTACCAAATCAACTACATCTAATTTATTACATGGGCAAGTATCTAATATTGTATTTGAACCAAAATCAGATGTAAGCATTATAGCAATAGCTGTTGATTTTTCTAAAAGCGATAATGCAGCTATAAATAAAGCCATTCAAATTGGTGGTAAAAACGCAAGGTATGAGCTTATTCATATTATGGAAAGTACTACGGCTATGGTTTATGGATCTAACGCTTGGGGGCACGAACGAGATGAAGACAACGCCAATTTAGATGCGTACAAAAAACAACTTGAAACCCAAGGCTATAATTGTAGCGTGAAATTAGAATTTGGAACACCAAAATATTTGTTACCAGCTTTAGTAAAACATGCTGATTTGTTTGTAATGGGCACTCACGGACACACCAAAATTAAAGACCTTATTTTTGGTACCACGATAGATTATGTGCGTCATCGAATTTCAATACCTGTTATTATTATAAAAGCAACATGATAGATTTAAAATATTTTAAAATTTCAACAAATGCTTTACCTTACATTAGCGCTTTATTATTAGGTTTTAGTTGGGATATTCGTGTTAAGTTTTTTTTATTTATTGCTTGGGCTTTACTTTTTTACTACCAATATTTTTATACTAAAACAAATAAACCAAGCTATTTTTATTTACACCTCTATTTTGGATTTCTCATTTGGAATATCATTGTAAGTTGGTGGATATTAAACGCTTCATTTGGAGGGGCGATGATGGCAATATTTTGTAATTCAGCCTTAATGACCTTGGTGTTTTGGATATATATCAAACTGAAACTGACCATTAATTCAAACTTTTCTGAATGGCTGTTTGTTCCATTATGGCTTGCATTTGAATACATACACACATTATGGGATATATCATGGCCTTGGTTAACGTTAGGCAATTCTTTTGCGTTTAATAATAAAATTGTACAATGGTATGAATTTACAGGCGTTTCGGGTGGTAGTCTTTGGGTATTGCTAATGGGTATAGTAATTTATAAAGCCTATTTATTAAAAAATAAAACATATAAACTATTAACAGTACTCATTTTTATTTTACCACAAGTATTATCAATGGCTATTTTATATTTTAGAACTGACGCCTTAAAACAGCCGCATAGCAAAGATTATAACGTAGTAATTGTGCAACCTAATATTGACCCATACAACGAAAAATTTTCTGGAAATTACGACATACAACTTCAAAAAATGTTAGCGCAGGTAAAACCCCACCTTTCGGAAGCTACAAATTTATTAGTATTACCCGAAACATATATTACCGAAAACATTTATGAGCAACAGTATGATAATAGCTTTTCATTACAATTTTTAAAAAGAGAGTTATTAAACAAATACCCTAATTTATCTATATTAACAGGCGCAGGTACTGTTTGCACATATAAACTCAACGAAACTAAAAGCAGCACAGCACGATTATTTGAAGGCACTAACATGTATTACGATTATTACAACACAGCCTTATTTTTAAATTCAACATCGCTACAATTTTATCATAAATCAAAATTAGTACCCGGCGTAGAAAAAATGCCCTTTCCATTTTTATTTAAACCATTCGAAAAGTTGGCAATCAATTTAGGCGGTACCACTGGCAGTTTGGGTTATCAAGATGAACGAACTAATTTTCTTGATAAAAAAAGAGACTTAAAAATTTGTCCGGCCATATGTTACGAAAGCATTTATGGTGATTTTTTAACTGAATATATAAGACAAGGCGCGCAAGCCATCGTGGTAATTACTAACGATGGCTGGTGGGGCAATACCCCTGGGTATTGCCACCATGTTGCTTACGCAACCTTGCGCGCCATTGAAACCCGTAAAGAATTGGTACGTTGCGCCAACACAGGTATATCATGTTTTATAAACGCATTAGGAGAAACGGAACAGGCCACCCCCTATTGGCAACAAGCAGTAATTAAAAAAAATATTTTACCAAACGCCATTCAAACCTTTTATGTACGTTACGGAGATGTTATCTCATACACTGCATGTTTGATAAGTGCGTTGCTTATATTATTTTTGGGTGGGATATTTTTTTTGAAGAAGTATAATAAAATTAAACAAAAGCTATGATACCAGATTATCAATCAATAATGCTGCCATTAATGAGAATTATTTCTGATGGAGAAGAATATAAATTTCGTGATTTAATAGAAAAATTAGCAATTGAATTTCAATTGTCAGAAAATGATAGAAAAGAACGCTTAACAAGCGGTACACAGACTATTTTTGATAATAGGGTAGGTTGGGCTAAAACGTATTTAAAAAAGGCTGAATTATTAGATGCTCCTAAACGAGCAACTATTATTATAACAAGCCTTGGAAGCCAAATATTAAATACAAATCCTAATCGAATTGATGCAAAATTTCTCAAACAGTTTCCAACTTTTTTAGAATTTCAAAATGCTTCTCGAAATGAAAATAATTTAGAACGAGAATTAATAGAAGTTGAACAAAGCCAGCAAACTCCCGAAGAAAACTTAGATAACGCCTATCAAAGTTTAAGAAAAGCACTAGCACATGAATTACTCAATAAAGTTATTGAACTTTCACCTGCTTTTTTTGAGCGACTTGTAGTTGAACTTTTAGTTAAAATGGGTTATGGAGGCTCAATAAATGATGCTGGTAAGGCAATTGGTAGAAGTGGGGATGAAGGGATTGACGGAACCATAAAAGAAGATAAGCTAGGATTAGATATAATTTATATTCAAGCTAAACGTTGGAAAATAAGCAATACCGTAGGCAGGCCAGAACTTCAAAAATTTGTTGGTGCATTAGCTGGACAAGGGGCTAAAAAGGGCGTCTTTATAACCACATCTAATTTTACAAAAGATGCCATTGAATATATGCCAAAAAATGACACTAAAATTGTTTTAATAAATGGAGAACAATTAGCCCAATTAATGATTGATAATAATGTAGGTTGCACTCCTCACCAAACCTATGAATTAAAAAAAATTGATATTGATTATTTTGATGAAGAAGGAACTGTTGTTACTTAACTTTAAACCGTTTAAGTTGAAATAGGTTAAAAAAATCAATAACAAATGTTTAGCGCTACCTCGCGTGTACTATACTAATTTTAGTATTTCTATAGGCAATCAAAAGATTAAAATCTTGAATCCTATAAAATAGGGGATATATTATCCTGTTATCTTAATAAATTTCAATGAGAAATTAAAAAAATAATTGGAGTATTGGATGGCTTTAGCTTCTTTTTTATTAAGTGGGTTAATGATTTTTGTTATTTTTAAACTATTTAAACAATTCGCGGTATCCATTCGTCCGATATTAAATGGGATTTTAAAAAAAGGATTTACAATTATTGATGTTAAAGAGTATTATCCTTATATAGACGATAAAAAGAAATTTGCAAGAGTATTAATTCAAAATAAAAATTTATAATTATGGATTCTCGATTAATAGCATTTGAAAAACTGCTCACCATCATGGATGAATTGCGAGCTAAGTGCCCATGGGATCAAAAACAAACCTTTGAAACCTTAAGGCACTTAACCATTGAAGAAGTTTATGAATTAAGTGATGCTATTTTAAAAAATGATACAAACGAAATAAAAAAAGAATTGGGTGATGTGCTGTTACACATTATATTTTACGCCAAAATAGGCAGCGAAACCAATGCTTTTAATATAGAAACGGTTATTAATACTTTATCTGAAAAATTAATTTACCGTCACCCACACATATATGGTAATGTGAAGGCAGATGATGTAAAAACAGTTTCAGAAAATTGGGAAAAATTAAAAAACAAAGAACATAATAAGGGTACACTATCTGGTGTACCAAACAGTATGCCATCATTAATAAAAGCAATGCGTATTCAGCATAAGGCACAAGCTGTAGGTTTTGACTGGGAAAATAAACAAGATGTATTAAACAAAGTGCACGAAGAATTAAAAGAATTAGAGGTTGAAATAGAACAAAATAATATTCAAAAAGCTGAATTGGAATTTGGCGATTTATTTTTTTCGTTAATTAATTATGCGCGCCACATTAATATTAACCCCGAAGATGCTTTGGAAAAAGTAAATCAAAAATTTATAAAACGCTTTAACTATATAGAACAAAAAATAACAAGTCAAGGTAAAACCTTTGCAGAGTTTGATTTACAAGCAATGGATTTATATTGGAACGAAGCTAAGCAATTAGAAAAAGATAAATAATGTTAGTCTGTTTTTTTAATTATTATTTTACATTTGAAAACTAAAAGTAACAACAGGGCGTGGAAACAAATTTTACCGAAATAAATTGCACTGTTTGTAATAATGCAAACCCTCTATTATATACCACACTTTATTACAAATCAAATTTGAATGTTGTAGAATGCCAAACTTGTGGGTTTATATTTATTCCGCCTTATTACCGCAAACAAATAACATATACCCAGTATAAAAATAAAGATGTGGCAGATATTGTTCGTAAAGCCAATAATTGGGTTAAAATTGAACGGCATAAAATTAGATACAACCTTATAAAAAAGTATAAAAAACCAGGGTCTACTTTGTTTGATTTAGGCTCTGGCTGGGGGCATTTTATGCTTACAGGAAACATGTTAGGTTATCATACTACGGGTATCGAAATTGCGGAGCAACCCTATTTATATTCAAAACAAGATTTACAATTAAACGTACAACACATAAATTTTTTTGATTATAACACACCCCATCAATTTGATATTATTACCATGTGGGATGTATTAGAACATATAGATGACGCCAATTCGGTAATTAAAAAGTGTGCAGCAATGCAATCTTCCAAAGGAATTATTGTAATTCAGGTACCTCAAATAGATTCATACTTTGCCAAAAAATATAAAGACCAATGGAAAATGATGGGGCTTGACCATGTAAACTATTTTGGTAAAAAAACAATTACTAAACTGTTAGCCCATCATGGTTATACAGTGTTAACTATCAAATCTTCTTTTGAAATAAAATTGTTTTTAATGTATACCTTATTACCATGGGCAAAAAAAATTAAAACTAAGTTTTTTAAAACGACAACCAAAAGCTCAAACACTATTAATACAGAACAAAGACAACAGTATTATAATAACATAACCACAAAGCCTTTATGGCAACTAAAACTGATGATGAAAATTCATAACCTAATTTATTATACCCTTGAATTTTTTAATGTAGGCGAAGAGATGATAGTGGTTGCTCAAAAAAAGTAAACATGAAAAAATACCACTTTATATTTTTAATGTTATTTGGTTGCAAAATTACAAACGCTCAAAATTACCCTGCTTTAAATTTTGAATTACTTTCAAAACTAGATCCCGAAACCAAATTAAGCGGTGCCTATCAAAGTAAATATTCTGGATGTTGGGGGTGGTATCAGGCAGATAAAAAAAGAGAATATGCAATTGTAGGTTCGGCTGCCAACACCTATTTTATTGACATTACAAATCCATTAGTTCCAAAAATTTGTGCTATTGTAAAAGCAAAAAAAGATAACTGCACTTGGAGAGAAATGTCTACCTACCAAAATTATTGTTATATCATTAGTGATGACCCCCCTCCAAACTCCTTTCAAATTGTGGATATGCAATATTTACCCGATTCTGTAAAAATAATTCATGATGGGACAAGCTATTTTGAAAAAGCACACATGTTATATATTAATAATGACATGCTTTATTGCGCTAGTGTAACAAGCTCTGCAAGCCCTTCGTCTACCTTAAGTGGTGAGTATAACCCCATGAATATCTATAGCCTAGCTACACCATCTGCCCCATTATTAATAAAAAAAATAAAAGATGATCTACCCACTATATCTCAAGTGCATGATATGTACGTGCGAAATGATACCGTCTATGCGTCTGGTGCTTTTCAAGGTTTATTTATTTTTAAGCATGATAGAATTCAAAATAAATGTATACCAATTTCATTATATAGTTCATACCCATTTTCAGGCTACAATCACAGTTCGGCATTGACACCAAATGGTAAAACACTCATTTTTACAGATGAAGTACCAAAGGCTTTACCTATCAAATCAATAAATGTGAATGATATTACAAACCCCTCACTCAATTGCTTGTTTGAAACACATAAAGGCGCCACACCGCACAATATATATATTACAGATAATAAATGGTGTTTTGTAAGTGCTTATCAAGATGGCTTATATTTATTTAATATTTCAAATCCCTTGGCAATTAAAACATACGGTTTTTTTGATACCTACCCACAGCATGGTGTTAATGATAATTATTCAACTGCAACATATTCTGGCAACTGGGGGGCTTACCCTTTTTTACCAAGTAAATTAGTTGTTGCGGTAGATATGCAAAATGGCATTTTTATTTTAAAACCAAATTTTGAGGCTGATAAAGTAGCAGCAATAAAACATTTTCCTAACCCAGCAAAAGATAAAATAGAATTGCTAATCATTAATCAAGAACAAACCGCTGCATCTATTCAAATATATAATACCATTGGTCAATTGATAAAAGACATTAACCTAAACATTAATTCTATTTATGATCAATATCAAATACCATGTTATGATATGCCTAATGGCTTGTATTTTGTAAAATATTCAAATTCAAAATTATCTCAAACAAATATTATTTCTATTCAAAATTAAAGATGGGTAAATTACAAATAGGCATTATAGGTGCAGGGGCTATGGGTAGCGGTATTGCTCAAATATCAGCTACAAATGGGCACTCTACTATTGTGTATGATACAAACGATGTAGCATTACAAAAGTGTCAAAAATCTATTTCTAACAGTTTAACTAAGCTTGTAGAAAAACAAAAACTGTCACTTATAGATTGTAAATTAATTTTAAACAACTTACAATTTACATCAGATTTAAATAACTTAAGTAAAACAGGTTTAATAATAGAAGCCATAGTTGAAAAATTAGAACTTAAAAAAAGTCTTTTTCAATCGTTAGAAAAAATTGTTTCAAACACCTGCATTTTAGTTACCAATACCTCTTCTCTCTCAATAACATCAATAGCTGCAGCTTGTGAGTTGCCAGAAAGATTTATAGGCATTCATTTTTTTAACCCTGCACCTTTAATGCCTCTAGTAGAAATAATCTCAGGAATTAAAACGCAACCAACTATTGTGAGCACTTGCAAAAACATTATAACAAGTTGGAACAAAACTATTGTTACAGCAAAAGATACACCAGGCTTTATAGTAAACAGAGTGGCAAGACCATTTTATAGTGAAGCGTTACGAATATTAGATGAAGGCTTAGCAAATATTGCAACTATTGATTGGGCTATGAAAGAAATTGGTGGTTTTAAAATGGGTCCGTTTGAATTGATGGATTTTATTGGGCACGATGTTAACTACATTGTAACAGAAACAGTTTGGACGCAGTTATATTTTGACCCACGATTTAAACCATCGCTTACTCAAAAAAGATTACTAGAGGCCAATTGCTTAGGTAAAAAAACAGGTTTAGGCTTTTATGATTATCAAATAGAAGCACATAACCCAACCCCTATAAAAGATGAAAAAATAGGTCAACAAATTGTAGATAGAATCGTTTGTTTGCTCATTATTGAAGCAATAGACACTTTACAATTAAATATTGCAACCGCCACAGATATTGATTTAGCAATGATAAAGGGGGTAAACTATCCAAAAGGCTTATTACAGTGGGCTAACGAAATAGGATTAAAACACATTCAAACCACAATAAATAATTTATATAAAACCTATCAAGAAGACAGATACCGCCAGCCCGCTCTACTAGCAAAAATGGTGGAGCAAAGCATTAAATTTAACCTTAACTAAATACAACATTTAGGATGTTCAAAAAAATCATCATAGTTTCCATATTAGGTTTTGTTACTTTTATTTCGTGTAATACCTTTATTATTAAAGCCTTTAGATGCACGTATTTAAATGGACACATAACAGCTACAGTTGATGATGCAAAATACTTTAGCAACAATACTATTACAACAAGTACATATCAACCATGGCAAAAACACGCATACTATAATAAATTTTCTATTAGTGATACTACAACCGCTTATTTAAAAAAATACAATACCATTTCGTACTTAATAGCTAAAGATGGTAAACTGTTATTTGAAACTTATTTTGACGGAAAAGACACCCTTTATCCTTCAAACTCTTTTTCAATGGCAAAAAGCATCACAGCCTTATTGCTAGGGTGCGCCTTAAAAGATGGATATATCAAAAGTTTAAATCAAAAAATAATTAAATTTTTACCTGAGTTTAAAAATGATTTAAACGCACAAAAAGTAACTGTTCAAAATTTAGCAACCATGAGTAGTGGCTATGATTGAAATGAAAATTATTTTACTTTTTGGGGCCCCACAACACAATCATATTATGGAAACAATTTAGATAACCTTATTTTTAATCGTCAATTTATAAAAGAGCCCAATAAAAAATTTGAGTACCTAAGTGGCACTACTCAGCTTTTAGGTTATGTTATTAAAAGAGCTACTAATAAATCTTTAGCTAGTTACGCGTCTGAAAAATTATGGATACCGCTAGGTATGCAAACCAATGCTTTATGGACACTAGATAATGAAACCAGAACAGAAAAAGCATTTTGTTGTATACACAGTAATGCGCGTGATTTTTCAAAATTAGGTCAATTGCTGTTACAAAAAGGGAATTGGAACGGCCAACAATTATTAGATAGTAATTATGTTAAACAAGCTACACACCCTGATATAGCTAAAGAATATGGATTTTCAATGTGGATGGATTATGAGAACAAATACCCTTTCTATATGTTTAGAGGGCATTTAGGGCAATATGTAATTGTTATTCCAAGCCATAATATGATTGTAGTGAGATTAGGAGAAGATAGAGAATTTTGGAAAAACCCAAACCCCACAAAAGTGTTGCCACAGCACATTTATAACTATGTTACCGAGGCTATTAATATGGGTAATAAAATGAATGCCGCCACATTTTAAGCTAATTTATTTATAAAATAAATAATCTATAAATTTGATATTTAATATATTTGTTTAATTATGGAAACTACGGCATTAGAAAATATTTTTGAAGAAAAACTTCGTAAAAACGAAATGATAGAACCCAAAGATTGGATGCCGGATAATTACCGCAAGCATCTTATTCGTCAAATATCACAGCACGCACATTCAGAAATAATTGGCATGCTCCCCGAAGGGAACTGGATAACAAGAGCGCCGAGCTTACGTTCAAAAATGGTTTTGTTAGCCAAAGTACAAGATGAAGGCGGCCACGGCTTGTATCTATATACAGCAGCAGAAACATTAAACATATCTCGAGATGAACTATTGAACGCCTTACATACCGGCAAAGCAAAATATTCATCTATTTTTAATTACCCTACACTTACCTGGGCCGATATTGGCGCTATTGGTTGGCTTGTAGACGGAGCCGCCATTATGAATCAAGTAATGCTGCAACGCACATCATACGGGCCTTACAGTCGCGCTATGATTCGCATTTGTAAGGAAGAGAGTTTTCATCAACGTCAAGGTTTTGAAATTATGATGCATATGGCTTTTGGTAGCCCGGCACAAAAAGAAATGGCTCAAGATGCCCTAAATCGTTGGTGGTACCCAACCATGATGATGTTTGGTCCACCAGATTCGGAATCCCCAAATAGTGAAAATGCAATAAAATGGCGTATTAAACGAGAAACAAACGATCAATTACGCCAAAAATTTGTTAACCAAACGGTTCCACAAATTGAATTTTTAGGACTTCAAACACCAGATGATAAATTGAAATGGAATGAGGCTAAAAATGGTTATGATTACTCAGAACCTAACTGGGTAGAGTTTAAAAATGTGATAAGCGGAAAGGGTATTTGTAACGCACACAGATTAGCAACACGTAACAATGCTCATAATAATGGTGCTTGGGTAAGAGAAGCTGCAATGGCTTACGCAAAAAAAATAGATCAACAAGAAGCGGCAGCATAATCAATTTTATACTACAAAACTATGTCAGAAAATCAAGGCCCATTATGGGAAGTATTTGTTCAAAAAAAAGCAGGTCAGCCTTTTGTGCACTGTGGTAGCCTACATGCTTATGATAAAGAAATGGCACTTCAAAATGCCAGAGATTTATATACCCGTCGAAACGAAGGTATGTCATTATGGGTAGTTAAAGCACAAGATATAACAGCTAGCAGCCCCGAAGATATTGGTCCGTTTTTTGAACCAGCAAATGATAAAGTTTACCGCCACCCTACATTTTATCAAATTCCAGATGCCATAGGGCACATGTAATATTTTATTGTCATATGAATCAAGCATTATATCAATTTACACTTCGCTTAGCCGACACACATCTTATATTAGGACAAAAATTAAGTGAGTGGGTAGGGCATGGCCCCTTTTTAGAAGAAGAATTAGCTTTAACAAATATCGCACTTGATCATATAGGCACTGCAAATGCCTTATTTGAATACGCCTCTAGTCTAACATCATTTGAAAAATCGGCCGATCAAATTGCTTTTTTAAGACACGAACGTGAGTTTTATAACCTTCTTATAACCGAACAACCAAATGGAGATTATGCCAATACTATTGTGAGGCAATACTTAGTAGATTCATTTTTTTATTACTATTTACAAGCAATGGTCTCATCAAAAGATGAAACATTAGCAGGTATAGCACAAAAATCATTAAAAGAAGTTACCTATCATAAAAGACACACTGCATCGTGGGTTATTCGATTTGGTAACGGCACCAATGAAAGCCATCAAAAAATACAGCAGGCCTTAAATACACTTTGGCAATTTACAGATGAGTTTTTTGAAAAGGACGCCTTTGATGAAATTATAATAAAACAGGGTATTTCAAGCGATGCTCAAGTATTTAAACAACAATGGTTAGATGAAATAACTACCCTATTTACACAAGCAAATATCACCATTCCAGAAAATGTATTTATGCAAACAGGCAGTAAAAAAGGCTTACACACCGAGCATTTAGCCTTTATATTAGCAGAAATGCAAGCATTACCCCGTATGTTTCCTAATGATAAGTGGTAAAAAAAACTGTAATTGTTTAAAAAAAGAAACCCATTTTTAAACTTAACAAGCCTGAGTTAATTGAAAATGTGCTTGCTCCTGATTTTGTAGTAGTTATAAAATCAACACTTTTTACTGTAGTGTTTTGCTTAAACCCCACTGTTTGTGCTTCGGTAGTAATTGAATTACCTGTATTAAAAACAAAACCCCACATATATTCAGTGCCAATTGAAATTTTAGGCAAAATAAAATAATGAAATCCTATTACTCCTTTTAAACCAATATTTATACCATTATCCGTTGTAATTTTTGTAATACGACTTGTTCCATTTAGGTCATCTATACTATTAATATTAGATCCAGAACTCATGAAAATATTTGAAGTGTTTTGAGTTGTTACATCAAGTAAGCCAGTTGTTTTTCCATTTACATATTGACCATATTCTATTGATTCAGTTATATAACCATAATTTATAATCATTACCCCGCCATAATACCATTGTAACTTTCTGGCACCTTGCCATTTTTCAACACCAAGTTGGATACCATAAGTGGCATTGTTTATGGTATAAATGTCATTTTTCATAGTTGGTAAATTTGGGTAAACTGCAGTAGGTTTAGTAGCGTCTTTTAATTGATACGTACTGCTATAATTGTGATACCCTATCTCTACTCCCCCCCTTAATGCTATATTATCTTTAATAAAATATTTTATACGAAGCATATTGAGGCCGTCTAACAGCGTAAATCCTACCATATTTTGGTTGATATTTAGCCCAAGTTCTAACCCAAAATTACCTTTTAATGGGAGCATTTGCAGGCTGTCTTTATTTTTAAATCCTTGAGCATTTATTGTATTTGCAAACATTGTAACGATTGCTAAAATGATTAAGTGTTTTTTCATGGTGTTTATTGTTTATTTTAAAGGTGGGTTCTAAAAATTAGTTTTTAGAGATTTGAATAAAAATCATAAAACCCATTAAAACGATTTTTGTAATCTGTATCATCAAAAGTACAATATTTTTCCTTTACAACATCATAATCTATCTATCAGTGTATTTAATATCTAATCTTATGGTTTGTTCGTACCTAAATAAGTTGTAAGTTAGATTGATAAGTCCTATTATTCTAGTGGCTCTTACTAT
>JAVKLI010000053.1:0-8684 GCA_031539425.1 Bacteroidia bacterium | reverse complement strand
TAAAACGAAAATAAATAGTATTAAAATAACACTTGTAATTGTTTTTTGCATAAACTTAAAATTTTGAGCCACTAATATACAAATTACAAGTAAACCATAGGGATAAATTATAACATCTTTTCTACAAGTTGTTGTTTAGAAGTTGTTACAAATAGAGCAATTTAAACAAATTATTATTGTTAGATTAACAAACTAATTTAAGCTTACTCTATAACACGCTTAATAATCCTTAATGTATGCGTATATTTTTTAGTGTTTACATTATGTATGCCAAAATGATCTAATTTATCTATTCTTACACTTCCGTAGGCATGTATAATGTCAGTTTGATTTAACATAATACCTACATGAACTATATCACCTGCCTCATTGTCAAAAAAGGCTAAATCACCACACTGTGCTTCAGAAATAAAACTTAATGTATCGCCTATATTTACTTGATTTTTAGCGTCACGGGGTAATTGCACACCCATTAATTTAAAAACCAATTGTGTGTAGCCAGAGCAATCGATACCAAAAGGACTTCTACCGCCCCATAAATAAGGGGTATTTAAAAACTGAGTAGCTATACTAGTAATTTGACTTAAAGGTTTTATTTCTAAACAATTGGAAATATTTGCTTTTGAATTAAATTCTATAGCATTAATACTGAATTGCCCATTGGAATAATTAGGTAACGTAGCGCCTGCAGTTATTAAAGAAGATGATTTGATAGACATATTATATATCATGGCAACAGAATCCGAAACAATAAAGTCCTTTTGTAATAACTTAAAATCAGTTACTGAGACGGGTGTATGTTGAGTAAAATTAATCCAGCATGTATAGTTATCATCTGTGGTGCATATTTGAAGCCATTGTTCTGATTTAGATATAACTTTATACGTTTCTCCAAAAAGTAATTGAGTAACCAATTCACTAGTGCTGCTACTTTCTTTTCTACAAGGCACTATACTTAATGTGCAAATACCAAACATGTTATCCTATTTATATAATTACGAATATATAGATTAAATTAAAATGACACATACATATTTAATCTTATATTCAATAGATTAATTTAAAAAGCATATCTCTTTTCAAACCCCGCATTACCTTGCAATCCGCCGCTATGAATTATTAAAATGCTATCTGAATTTGAAATAACACCTAAATCTATCAAGTTAAAAACAGCATAAAATAGTTTATTTGTATAAATATAATCTAAAGGAATATTATAATTTAGTTCAAACCACTTTTTAAATTCTATCAACGCTTTTGAATAAACAGCGTAACCACCAAAATGAAACTGGTTATTAATTTCGGCATTTGTATATTGAGACTGTATATTGTTTTTAAGCACATTAATTCCTATTAATTTTTGATGATGCATAAGCGATTGTCTTAACCCTTCATAAGTACAGGCTGTACCAACGGAACAATAAATTTGATTAAAAGTACTTGTATTTTTATTGAATATCTCTTTGCAACCCTTTATCCCTAATGCGTTATTACCACCTTCAGGAACAACGTAAGCATCTGGAAACTCTGTTTGCAATTGATTTAGCCATTGTTGGGTTTCTTTTTTACTGTATTCGTCTTTACTTAACCATTTAATGTGCATGCCGTAGCTTAATGCCGTTTGTAAAGTTGGCGTATTTATTTCGGTAGATCCTTTTCTTATAAATCCCATACTGTTAAGTCCCAATTTATGAGCCGCACAGGCTGTAGCTACAATATGGTTAGAATGAGCGCCACCAAATGTGATGATAGTATTTTTGTTTTGTACTTTAGCTTCTATTAAATTATATTTTAATTTATACCACTTATTACCAGAAATTTCGGGGTGAATTAAATCTAAACGTAATACGCCAATAGACCTATTTTTGTATTCTATAATATCGATAGTTAATAAATCTGAATACATTTTTTAAATCTGTTTACTTATTATCAAAGCTAATTTGGTATAATTATAATTTAAAATAATCAAATATTTACATGAAAATACATATAATAGCTATAGGTGGTAGCGTAATGCATAATTTGGCTATTATGCTAAAAAATAATGGACACATAGTAACCGGTAGCGACGATGAGATAAACGACCCAGCACTTAGTAGATTAATTACAAATAATTTAATGCCCCCAACTATTAGTTGGGATGAAAAAAAAATTACACCAAACTTAGATATTGTAGTATTGGGTATGCATGCCAAACAAGATAATCCAGAGCTTTTAAAAGCACAAACTTTAAATTTAAAAGTAGTATCATATCCCGAATTTATTTATGAGCTTACTAAAAACAAAACCCGTATTGTAGTCGGTGGTAGCCATGGCAAAACAACCATTACCGCCATGATATTACATGTAATGAAACATTGTAATATTGAAGTAGATTATTTATTAGGCGCGCAATTAGAAGGCTACACACAATCGGTACAAATTACTAACACCTCTAAAATAGCCGTATTAGAAGGTGATGAATACTTAGCTTCACCAATTGACAGACGACCTAAGTTTCATTTATATAAGCCGCACATAGCCATTATTAGCGGTATTGCATGGGATCATATTAACGTGTTTCCTACATTTGAAAACTATTTAGAACAGTTTAAAATATTTATTAATACCATTGAAAAAAACGGTTCATTAATTTATTATAAAAATGACGAACAACTCCACAGCATAGTAGCCCAAACCATTCATCTTAAAATTAATCAAATACCATATCAAGTACCTATAAACCATATAAAAGAGGGTATCACCTATATTAATGTAAACAACACTACCCTTCCATTAAATATATTTGGAAACCACAACTTGTTAAATTTAACTGCTGCTAAAGAGGCTTGTATAAAAATAGGAATAACAGAGGCAGCCTTTTATGCCGCTATTAGCTCATTTAAAGGCGCCTCTAAAAGATTGGAACTGGTATTTAAAAATAATAAATTTACATTTTATAAAGATTTTGCACATTCGCCGTCTAAGCTAAAAGCCACTATTAATGCAGTAAAACAACAATTTGAATCAAAAAAAACAATTGCCTGTGTTGAGTTACATACTTTTAGCAGCTTAAATGAAACGTTTTTAATAGAATACAAAAACACCATGAATGAAGCTGATGTGGCCATAGTATATTTTAATTATAAAGCCATAGAACACAAAGGCTTAAAGCCAATATCAAAAGAGATGGTTATACAATTTTTTAACAACCAAAATTTAGTAGTATTTACAAATACCGAATTATTAAAAACCTATATCACATCTCAAATAAAAGTAAACCAAGTGCTTTTAATGATGAGCTCCGGAAATTTTAATGGCATTGATTTTAATAGCTTTGCACAAGAACTTAACAACGCAATATAATGACAAATTTTTTTGAATTTAATGGTATAAAACCAGTGGTACACAAAAGTGCATTTGTGCACCCAAACGCTACAGTTATTGGAAATGTGATAATTGGCAAAAACGTGTATGTCGGCCCAAGTGCTGTAATTAGGGGCGATTGGGGAAAAATTATAATAGAAGATGGGTGTAATGTGCAGGAAAACTGCACTATCCATATGTTTCCAGGCACTACAGTAATACTAAAAGAAAATGCCCATATTGGCCATGGCGCTATTATACATGGCGCTACTATTGGTAAAAACGTTTTAATTGGTATGAATGCCGTGATTATGGATGATGTTGTTATTGGCGATAATTGCATAGTAGGTGCCTTAAGTTTTGTGCCTGCAAATAGCGAATTTACCAATCAACAAATAATAGTAGGTAACCCCGCCAAAGCGATTAAAAAGGCAACAGATGATATGATTGCCTGGAAAACAAAAGGAACAGAATTGTATCAAAAACTTCCTAACGATTGTATGAAATCTCTCAAGCCCTGTGAGCCACTAAGAAGACCTTCAGCTTTTGTTCCAGAACAAGAAGTGAATTACAAAACTTTTTTTAAAACAAAAAAAATAACAAACTGCTAATCCATTACTTTAAACATGTGCTGAATTGCAGGGTAGGTGTTTGCAAAAATTTGAATTTCAATATCCTTTTTAGCGATCCATTTTACCTCTTCTATTTTTTCTTCTAATTGTGGGGTTAATAAGCCTGTATAATTGGTTTGCATTAAGTACCAAAAGGTTTTTTTTAAAGTTAACTTGTGCTTTAAAAAGTAAAAATGATACGTAGGGGAAAGCTGTTGAATTATCGTTAAATTTTTAACACCACATTCTTCTTCACATTCTCTAATAGCTGCCGTTGTTATGGTTTCATCTTCATCTAATTTACCTTTTGGTAAATCCCATTTACCCATTCTTTTAATAAATAAAAAATTACTAGCCTGTTGGATGAGCCCTCCAGCGGCATAAATAACTTTAAATGATTTGTTAATTTTATCTATAGCAATATCAACATGAGCTGTAGATATCAATAAAATTTTGTGAACAGAATGATTGATAAAATTTTCAATTAATAATTTAACCTGTTTTTTTTCTAAAAAATCAATATTTACAGGTAATTCCGTGCAACTTTCTTTTACAGTATTTAACAAAATAATTTCAATTTGTTTATCTAAATAAAAAAGAGTGGTGTTCATTAATATTAAAATTTGATTTTAGTTTTCTTTTATTTTTGTAATATATGATACATAATATTAAAAACGAATATACACGCAAAATAGCAGAATATTTACTAAAAATTAAAGCGGTACAGTTAAACCCTAAAAACCCTTACACATGGGCCAGTGGCTGGAAATCGCCCATTTATTGCGATAACAGAAAAACTTTATCATACCCTGAAGTGAGAAATTGTATTGCTAAGGCTTTTGAAGTTGTCCTAAAAAGCTATTTTGAAACCCCCGAAATAATTGCTGGAGTTGCTACTGGAGGAATTGCCCACGGTATGATTTTAGCACAAAACATAAATTTACCCTTTATATATGTTAAGAGCGAACCTAAAAAACATGGGCTAAGCAATCAAATTGAAGGAGATTTGCAGCATTTTAAAAACATTATGGTTATTGAAGATTTAATATCTACAGCAAAAAGCAGTATAAACGCTATTGACGCATTAAAATTAATAGATTGTAAGGTATTAGGAATGATGTCTATTTTTAACTATGAATTTGACATAGCAATTGAAAATTTGCATGAAATAAATTGCAAAACCTTATCTTTATGTAGTTATAGTACTTTAGTAGAAGTAGCAATAGAAAAAAATTATGTTAGTAGCAGCGATTTATCTAACTTGCAGGAGTGGCGTAAAAACCCCTCAGCGTGGGGAAAATAAAAGTTAAATGCCATTAAATTATTCGGATTCTTTTAAATATTTTCTGTAACAATATTATATTATTTATAGCCTCAATCTATTTTAAAAGTGTTTAAATTGAGTGTTGGCTTTATATAATACCATTGTTATTAATAATAAATTTAAAAATCAAAGTTTTGTTTTTAAAACTAAAAACAAAACTTTGATTGTACCCCAGACGGGACTTGAACCCGTACAACGTTGCCGTCACAGGATTTTAAGTCCTGCGTGTCTACCAATTCCACCACCGGGGCAAAAGATAAAATCATCTTTTTGAGCGAAAGACGGGTCTCGAACCCGCGACCTTAACCTTGGCAAGGTTACGCTCTACCAACTGAGCTACTTTCGCTTAAAATATGTTATTACAAAGAACTTTTTATTTGTAGGGTTGCAAATGTATATTTTTTTTTGGTACCATACGTTTATAGCGTAAATTTATTTGTGGTTAATTTTAAATACTCAAATGCCCATTTTTTATAATAGCCAAATCAAATCTACTTTTGTTTCTTAGATTCAACTAATAAATGTAACTTTTGATAGGTGCAAATAGATATACAAAACACAATCTTTTGAGCTTTACGAAACATTGTTGCGTGCGCTACTTTTAGTTTCTAATTTTATGCATCGGTTTGGCGTTTCATTTATTAATTCAGCAAGTACCCTGAACTGTTGAGCGTCATGCTGTGTAACTATATATGACTCGCAAAAAAATGAATTTTAAACTTATGTTGTTAAATTTGACAAATGAATATAGTAAGAAGTAAACCATTAACTATAGGGTATAAAAAAGGCGGATTTAAGAACTATATTAAACTTAGATTAAAATAATGATTACAACATCCATTCAAAAAATCTTCTTTATTGTTTTATTTTTTACTGCTTGTAACATAAAGGCTCAATCTTATAATAAGTTTCAAACGATTAGAGGCAATATTATTGATAAAGTATCATTAAGTAAAATTCCAAATGCGACTGTTTTTTTATCTAATAAAAAAAACAGTTATACTACAACATCAAACGCAGAAGGTTATTTTCAAATAGATAGCGTTATTATTGATGAATATAATATAGAAATTAAAGAATTATCATATTTACCGGTGTTTTTACAAAATCAAAGCATTCAATCAGGCAAAGAGTTTTATATCGACATTGAACTAAAATCAAAAGTGATCATATTAGATGAGGTTATCGTTTTATATGAAGAAAATACATCAAAACTCACTACATCTAACAAGTATAGAATAGACATTGCAAATCTTCATAACTATTCAGGTAACCGAAACGACCCTTCTAATCTTTTAAAAAATTTACCTTCCGTTACTGGTGTGGATGACAATAGAGGTCTCATTTCCGTAAGAGGTATGGCACCATGGGGCATTGCTTATAAAATAGAAAACACAAACGTGTTACCACCTTTACATTTTTCAAATTTAGGTATTATTGGTTCGCATGTTACAATGCTAAATGGAAATTATATGAAAAATTATGATTTTAATATTGGTTCATTTGATAGTCGTTTAGGGAATGCGTTAGGCGGCATTGTTGATGTTGAGTTACAAAATGGAAATAATAAAAAGTTTCAATGCGTTTTTGGCTCAACATGGAATGGTTTTGAACTTGGTTTAGAAGGTCCATTTTCAAAAAAATCTAACGCGTCATATTTTATTAGTTATAGATATTCATTTTTAGCTGCTATGGCTCGAATATTTAATGCTGATTTAACAAAAGCAATTGTTCCTTTTTATCAAGATGTTACTTTCAAAATTAATATACCAACTTTAAAATTTGGTAAATTTTCGTTTTGGGGTATTGGTGGACCAAGTTCATATAAAATTAAAGATACAACTTCATCCCCAACTATATTCAATATCAAAAACTCTTCAACATTAAACTTAGATTATTTAACAATACTTTTTGGGATGAACCATTTCTATAAATTTTCAGAAAATAGTTATGGAAAATTTTCAATTTCAAATTCTATATATACTTATCAAGGTATTAATACGATAAATTTTCAAAATAATTTTAGTTCTGAACGATTAAATTTTAATTATAAAATCAATCTATTAAATATCAATTATGATTTTAGTTTAAAAATCAATTCAAAAAATGATCTGCGCTTTGGAACAAGTGTTGATTATTATGATTTTAAATTGGACGCGTATATTAAACCATTTTTAAATACTTATATAACACCAGCTATAACTTACAATTTTGACACAAAAATTAAATATTTAGAAGGCGCAAAATCTACCTATTTATTAAAAGAATATACTAATTATAGGCACTATTTTACAGATGATTTTTCTATTAATACAGGCGTGTATTATCAAACATTTTTATTAAACAACAGTTACAATATTGAGCCTCGATTGAGTATGGAATATGATTTAAATCAACATAACTTTAGTTTAAATTCTGGGTTACATAGTCAAATTCAACCTTTAGATTATTATTTTACTAAAGATAATGGTTTAAATGTTGCTGAAAGAATTAAAAATTTAGGTATGAATAAATCATTCCAAAGTGGCTTAAACTATAAATATATTATAAATGATAAACTCAATGTTTCACTTTCTACATATTACCATTACCATTATAATATAGCTACTGACGATTCAATTAAATCACATTCAGTTTTAAATGCAGGTTCTAATTATTTTTTTAATCAATATAGTCGGCTTAGTAATTCTGGTTTGGGCCAAACATATGGACTTGAAATGATGATTGAACAAAAGAAAATAAAAGGTTTTTATGGATTTTTATCTGCTTCATATTTTGATAGTCAATACACAGGAAGTGATAAAATATGGAGAAATAGTTTTTTCAATTTACAAAAAAAAGTAACATTTTTTATGGGTAAAGAATTTAAATGGCAAACGGATGATTTGGTTGATTATATTTTCTTTATAGATACTAAGATAAATTATGCCGGAGGCAATTGGATTACACCAATTAATGTAGCTGCTACTAAAGCAAATCCTTCTATAATTGCATATCAAGATGATAAAGCAAATTCTATTCAGTTACCTGATTATTTCAGATGGGATTGTAGAATCGGTTATAAAATAATAGGGGAAAAAACAACCATGGTATTTTCAATTGACTGTTGGAATTTAACAAGAAATAAAAATGTGTTTAATAAAAACATCAATCCATATAACGGTGAAGAATCATTTGTTTATCAAAATGATAATTTATTACCTGTGTTTTTCTTTCAAGTTATGTTTTAATATGTTTAATGAATTTAAAATATTATTTTAAAATATTAGTGTCCGATAAAACAATTTAAAAGGGAGCGGTATTTCTACCATCTCCCTTTTTTTATTACTTTAATTTTTACGACAAAAGTTAAGTAATGAGTAAAAGTAAAAATTTTAGCGGACAGCCCATAATAAGTCAAATAT
>JAVKLI010000052.1:0-7660 GCA_031539425.1 Bacteroidia bacterium | reverse complement strand
ATCATTTCTAATGGATTACCTATTTCTGATAATAGTGCTAACGAATTTTCATCGTCAAACAATCCTTTTTTCCCTTTAGATTTATAGTAACATGCCTTCATTTTATTGATGTATTTATAGTGCAAATATAAAATTAACTATCTGACATTCAGATAATTAAATTAATATATGATTACCGAATTTATCAACATTTAATTTATAGAACTCCCCTTTATTATTTTTAAAAAATATAATAATATATAATAATATATTGTAAATTTGCCTTTAAATTTTTTTAAAATTAATTTAAATACTAAAAATCATGAATAAAATTAAAATCATTCTTTTAATTGCCTTTTTATATGGAATAACTACTACACAAACATCATGTAAAGAAGACAAAAAGCGATTGGCTCAAATAGATAGCACAAACACTTTAAATGGTGAGTTAAATGTGCAACTTACTGAAAAAGAAGTTGCCTTACAAGAATTTATTGTTTCATTTAACGAAATTCAACAAACATTAATTGAAATTAAAGAAAAAGAAAAAGTAGTAAATGCTGAAAAAGACAAAAAAGGCGATGTTAAATCAAAGCAAGCCTTAATTATTGAGGATATCAAAGCTATTCATGAGTTAATTGCTAAAAACAAACAAAAAATTGGTGCACTTCAAGCAAAATTAAAAGATGCTAATTCTAACATACAGGGTTTAAAAGAAATGATTGCAAATTTAGAAACTCAAATTGTAAATAAGGATATTGAAATTGAAGAATTAAAAGTCTCATTACAAAAAAGTCATATTGAAATTCAAAATTTAGCTACTAATCTTGACAATTCTGAAAAAGAAAGCGCAGCTAAAACAAAAAAAATAAACCAAGCTTATTATTTAGTAGGTACAAAAGCACAATTATTAGAGCATGGTATTATTACTAAAGAGGGTGGGTTTATAGGAATTGGAAAAACTGCCAAAATCAACGATAATTTTGATAAATCTAAGTTTACATTGATTGACATTAGAAAAACAAGCGAAATTACAATTGACGCTAAAAAGGTAAAGATATTATCTAATCACCCGCAAAGTTCTTACAAATTAGTGGTGGGAGATGATAAAGTTGTGGAGAAACTAGAAATTTTAAATGCTGAAGATTTTTGGTCAAGTTCTAAGTATATTGTAATTGTTGCAGATTAATTTTAAATAAAATATAAAACTTAAAAGGTTGTTTTTTGTATAAAAGCAATCTTTTTGTTTTTAATTAAATACCTTTTTTAATGAAAGATAAGATTTTAGAAACCGAGTTATTGTTTAACACAACAAAAAAAAAAATACAAGAATTACAAGCGGAATTAGAAGTTGTATCTAAAAAGCTTTTAGCTAAAGATGCTAAAATAGAAGTTCTAAAAAAAGAAATAGCTATAAAGCTAAATGCTTTAAAATGACTTATAAGAAAATTAAAGTTTGAGATATATACAATCTCTTTTTCTGTTGTTGAAATAAAAACTTAGTGTAATTCTTTAATAGCTTAGAGATCTAATCTACATAGCCTTGATAAAAAGTGTTGTTGTGTGTTGTTCTCCGTTTTTTATTTTTTTGTTCTCTTCTCGTGTGTTACGTTGACGTGGAGCTATTGTAAAACTTGCATCTACAAGTTGCTCTTCGTTAAAAATTAATTCTTTTGATTCTAAATAATTTTTAAATTGATTAAATAACCCTTCTACAAGACCTTCGTTTGTTAATGATTCCATATATGTTGTAAGCTCCCCCATTTAAGTACAACTTGAGAGTAGACTTTTTTTATTATTTGAAAAGAAAGCAGTAATCATAAGCGAGAGTTCTCTTCTTCCAATTCTTTAACCCTTTTAAGCTCACTTGCCTCCATGCCTCCATAGCGTTGACGGCACTTATAAAAACTTACTCGGCTTACACCATGCTCTCGCATAATGTCTTCTAACGATTTTCCGTTTTCGAACGCTTTCAAAACTTTTGAAATCTGTTAACTGTTAAATTTTCATTTTTTTACGTTTTAAAGTTAAACTTTTGTCTACTTTTAAATCGTACTAGTTTTTGGGGAGCTTACACACTTATAAATCGAAATCTCTAAGGTATCTGATATTAATTCCAGTGGTTTTATGTCTGGGCTTGTAGTATTGTTTTTTCACCAAACTTAACCGTATTTAAACATGAATTGGTGCATATATCTATCCAAAAGAAGTTTCCTTATAAATGGAATTATTCGATAGGGGAGCTTACACAACAACACTCACAAAGCAATATTACTTTTGTTTTACATCTCCCCTAATGTAGCGCCAAGCGTAAAATGTAATTGCCCAGCACCATTACCACTACTTAAATTACCTGGTATATTATCAAAACCCCAGCCGTAATCTAAGCCAAGCATGCCAAACATTGGTAAAAACACTCTTAAGCCCAACCCTGCACTACGCTTTACATTAAATGGGTTAAACTTGTCGTAATTACTCCAAGTATTGCCAGCTTCTACAAATCCTAGAGCAAACAACGTAGCTTGAGGATTTAAGGAAATAGGGTAACGTAATTCCATAATATATCTTGTGCAAATAGGATCGCCTACACCACTAGAGATTGAATTGTCTGTATACCCACGTAAGGCTATCACTTCACGAGATACAAAGTTTTGCATACCGCTCATACCTCCGCCTCCCATATAATATCTTTCAAATGGTGATGTTCCCACACGTTTATTATAATAACCTAGTATACCCAAACCCACTTTGGTTCTAAGCACAAGATTTCTAGCTTCTTGCCCCTCGGCTGCTTTTTTATTAGTTAACGGAAAAAACCATTCGGCTGTTATTTTATACTTTTGGTATTCAATAAATCTGTTTTTATCAGCCTCTAATATTTTAGTGTAATCTTTTCCGTTAACTAATGAATATGGCGGCGTTAACTGCATTAAAAAAGTAAAGTTAGAGCCGCTTTTTGGAAATATAGGCGCATCAACACTATTACGAGAAATATTTATTTTAAAATTAATATCGTTGGCAAACCCACTTTTTAATAAGTTTAAGGAGTAGTTATACAATTCATAATAATTATAACTTACATCTGTATAAAGTGTAAAAAAATCATCTGGTTTTTTTAACCGTTTTCCTAACCCTATAGAAGCACCTGTAATAAACATACCTCCAAATTGAGGGTTTATAACTTCTTGGCCTGATGAATTGTTAATGTATTGGGAGATGTTTGGGGTAGTATAAAATCGGCTATGAAATGTACTTATTGTAAGTAAGTTTGGTTTTTTACCGCCCAACCAAGGTTCATTAAATGAAAAATTAAATGATTGATAAGACGGGCCACTAGCCTGAGCTCTAATAGAAATACGTTGTCCATCGCCACTAGGTACTGGGCACCAAGCCGATTTATTAAAAAATCGTTGTATAGAAAAATTGGTAAATGTTAAACCTAAGGTTCCTACAAACATATTACCGCCCCACCCGCCAGAAAGTTCAATTTGATCGGATGGTTTTTCTTCTAATGAATAGGTTATATCAACGGTTCCATCAGCTGGGTTTGGCTTAGGAACAATTCCAATTTTTTCGGGGTTAAAAAAGCCTAATTGGCTTAATTCACGTTGTGTTCTAATAACATCTGCCCTTCTAAAAAGCTGCCCAGGGCGTGTGCGTATTTCTCTATAAATTACTTTATCATTTGTTTTGGTATTACCTGCAACTATAACTTTGTTTATGTAGGCCTGTTTACCTTCGTACATTTGTATATTCAAATTAATAGTGTCGTTTACAACGTTGGTTTCTTGTGGCATAATTTGAAAAAATAAATAACCATCATCCATATACAATGATGAAATATCGATACCATTGGGATTCATTTCTAATTTTTGTTTTAAAAGTTCTTGGTTAAATACAGAGCCTTTTTTTATGTTTAATAATGTGTCTAGCTGTCCACTTCTGTACTTGGTGTTTCCAATCCATTTAATATCTCCAAAATAGTAAATGTTACCTTCATCTATTGTAATGTCAATATTTACTCTATTATCACTTACAAAGTATACCGTGTCTTTTAGTATTTTTGCATCTCTAAAGCCTCTATTGTTATAAATATAAATAATATTAGACAAATCTTTTTCTAAATTTTCTTGTAGATACTTGCCATTATTCCAAAAGGTATACCATCTAAATTTTTTAGATTCAGTTAAAACGCGGCGTATTTTAAATGCAGAAATAGATTTATTACCAAATATATTAATATTAGCGATGCGGACTTTGCGTTGATTTATAACCTCTATATTTAATATATTGTGTGGTGTTTTTTGAGATTTGTCAGGGGTTTGGGTTAATATTACTTTGGTATTTGCAAATCCTTGATTAATAAAATGAAGTTTTACAATACGTTCTATATGAGACAAGGCAAAGTCTGTTAACACCTTACCGCTTTTTAATCCTAACTTGGTTCTTATATCTTCAATATCACCTTTTTTAACGTTTTTACTAAATGTATATTTACTAAGCCTAGGTTTTTCTGTAACTTCTATTCTTAAAAAAGCATCCGATCCAATAGTTTTTTCTAAAGATATTTTAATGTCTTCAAATAACTTTTCATCTAATAATGCTTTAATGGCTTTAGCAACTTCTTCGCCAGGAATTTTTATGTCATTGCCAACTTCTAAACCAGATAAAAGTTTAACCACATTTTTATCTGTGTATTCAGAGCACACCACATTGATGGCGGCTATGGTATATTTTTTTGGGTTTTGGTAGTTTAAGTCTTGTGATTCATTAGTTGTTGCGGTATCAATAGGTAAGATTTGTTCAGATTTAGCAACAGTACTATCTGCCTTGTTTTGTAATAAGGTACTATCTTGAGTTTGACAAACTAAACGATTATAATTTAAAATTAGGCCTAATGCAAACAAAAAATAATACTTCATTTTACCTTTTTATTTTAATTGCTCAGATACTTTTCCAAAACGGCGTTCACGGCTTTGAAAATCTATTATTGCTTGATGTAAATGTGACTTACGAAAATCTGGCCAAAGCACATCAGTAAAATAAAGTTCGGCATAGGCCAATTGCCATAATAAAAAATTACTTAATCTGTGTTCTCCACTTGTTCTAATCATTAACTCAGGGTCTGGAAATTGGTGTGTATATAAATACTTGTTAACTAACTGCTCGTTAATTGCATTGGCTTTAATTTTTTCATTTTTAATATCCATGTTAATATTTTTAATAGCACTTACTATTTCTGATTTTGAAGAGTAGTTTAAGGCTAAAATAAGTGTTAATCCATTATTATGGGAGGTGCGCTGTATTGAGTCTGTTAAAGCACTTTGACAAGTTTGAGTTAACGATGTAACATTACCAATTACTTTTAATACAACATTTTTTTTTATTAGCTCGTTAGTTTCTGAAGCTATTGTTTTTACAAGTAATTCAAACAGAGCGCTTATTTCATCTTGCGGTCTATTCCAGTTTTCTGTACTAAAAGCATAAAGTGTTAAGTATTTAATACCCAATTCACCTGCACCTTCTACAATATTTTGAACAGATTTAACTCCTGCATAATGCCCATCTATACGGGATTTGCCATTCTGTTTTCCCCACCTGCCGTTGCCATCCATTATTACAGCAATGTGTGTTGGTAATTTATCTTTATTTATTTGATTTAAAAGTTCCATTTAAAAACCCAAAGATACGTTTTACCAATAAATACAAGAAATTATAATTTAAATTGTGTTAAATAATATATAAGGCAAATACTAAGGGGTGAAGAACCCCACCTTTAGCGACCAGCTAAAGCGTGAATACGCAGCCGCCTGCACCAAAATAAATCAAACCAAAGAAGCCATTGCTAAAGAGGCTTTAGGAAGTTAAAAATAAAACCACCACTAACCCTTCCTTGTAAAATATTGTAATTAAAGGCAACCACCCCTAGCCCCTCCTTGCACAGGTAAAAGAAAAGGTGTAATTTTACAGCGTTGGACATTTGAAAGAATGGGTAACAAAATTGGTGAGGCGTTTGCGAAAGTGAGCCACACCCCCATAAAAAGGCTAAAGTTTTCTTTAGTCTTTTTTTTTGCTTTTCAAATACCGTTTTCTAATTTTTTCTAAATCATATTCCCTCACCAAATAGTGCGAGGTAACAAAACCTATGAAGGTAAAATAGCCATTCATCAAAGCGAGTTGTTAAGCATATTGCAACAAACGGGTATTATTGATCCTTTGGATTTAAAATTTATTATTACTGTTTCATTTGCTAAAATGGGTACTACCTTATTAAGCACTTACATACTGTATAATGTAGAATTAACCGAAGTAAAAAAAGGTATGAAACAAGGGGATAAAAACATGGTAATTGAATTGTCCATTATCTTTACTCGCTTACACGCCGCCTAGCATATTTAATTTAAAACCATAAGCAATGACAAAAAATAAAACAGAAACTACAGAACAAGACAATGCGGAAGCTGCCTTTGTAGCGGATTTAAAGCGTAAGCATGGTGATATATATGTATTAAACTTTGAAGACGGTAAAAAATGTTATTTAAAAACACCCGACCGCAAAACCTTAAAGTTTGCAGCTACCATAGCGCAAAGCAACCCTTTAGAATATGCAGAGGTTATTTTAAATAATTGTTTTGTAGGGGGTGACGAGGAGATAAAAACTAACAACGCATACTTTTTAAGTGCCACCAGTAAAATTGAACAATTAATTGAGGTGAAACAAAGTGAGCTAAAAAAGTTGTAGAAGACTCAAAGGGTAATGTTGAGTCGAACTGGATAGGTTACCACGATACACTTTTAGAATATTATTTGCATATAAACCCACAAGAATTAACAGACGAAGAGTGGGCAGAAAAAATAGCGCAGCTGTTGGATATAAGGCAAAAAGAAAATAAAAATGAGTAATTATTTTTTAAATTTTGGAAAATGCTCGCTTTGAGGAATACCTAAAATGTAATACATGTATAAAGACTTAAAAACTAAAAATAAAATAATACAATAAAGGATTATATCAATCATAATAATGGCATTTAGTTTTAAAATATTAGCGGAAGATTTTGCCAGTTCAAAGATACAACAAATATGTAACAATATAAATAAACTGGAGCGTTTGCAGGGGTTTAGAAAACTAAAAGAAGGGGGCGATAAATTAGGGCAAAACATTAATGATTTACGTTTAAAGTTAGATGTGCTAAACCAACAGCGCACAGCTAGCACGTCTATTAACCAAATACGGCAGCTTAAAACAGAGATTAAGCAAACAGAACGGGCATTAAATAAGCTTGAAAATTTACCACCACCAAGTTTTACAGAAAGGTTAAGAGGGGTAGGGTCTCAGTTAGGTAGCTTAATAGGCGTATCTGGTGGCTTTGGCTTGGCACTAGGTGGGGCTATGGCAGCAGGTAAGGTTATTAAAATGGGTATGGAAATGGAGCAAACCAATACCAAATTTGAGGTATTGCTAGGCTCTGCCAATAAGGCTAAGGAGATGCTTGGCGGCTTAAATAAATTTGCGGATGCTACGCCATTTAGTAATGAAAGCATTATACAAGGCTCGGAAGTGATGCTGGGCTACGGCATGAGTGCCGAAAAGATTTTACCTAACATAAAAATGTTGGGTGATGTGGCTATGGGTAATGATGAGAAACTGAGAGGTTTGGCTATAGCATTTTCGCAAATAGGT
>JAVKLI010000051.1:0-100560 GCA_031539425.1 Bacteroidia bacterium | reverse complement strand
TGCAAATTTTGGTCGAGGGGCAAGTACGATAATTTTACCTTTCAGGAAAGAGGAAAAGAAACTGTTTTATTTTCTTTTTTTTGAAAAAATAATCTAAGTTACTCCTATCAAAAGGAGCATTTATTAGTTGAATCTAAGTTTCTATTTAATTTTTAATTGACTCCGTTTTTTTACTCCTAAAAATATCCCACGTTTTGTTGGGTAAATCGATAAATAAGCCTATGTTGCCTACTGCATCACTCTTAAAAAACTTGCTAGGAGTTAGATTAAATAACCCACCTATTTGTAGCTGAAATTTTATATAGGTCCAACCTGTACGAAGGGTAAAAAAAGGCTCCAACATTAGGTTAGATGGTTGACTGACAACAGCATTTACTCTTTCTAAATCACTTGTATTAAAAGATGGAATATCATGCTCTATATTATAAAAATAAACATAAGTACATTTTGTAGATAAAGCAAGTTCAAAATATTTACGTTTATACCCAATATTACCCTGAATAAACAATCGAGAATCTAACAGCTTCATACTACCATAATTAGATACAAAATTTACACCATAATATTGGTTTACTCTCCCCATTCCTATACCAGAGTAACCTTCGAGTATTATAGACGGAGCATGTTTTAATGGTTTAAATACACCTAAGGCTATATTGCCGCTTTCTAAAAAATTACCCATATACGCTTTGTTCAATACACCAGAAAATAAATAACCTCCTGAAACTGTTGTAAAATCTATAAACGAGTTGTAATTAGCCATAATAGCAAGGCTATTGGTAATGGCATATGCTATTTGAATTTTTTTTATTTCAGAGTTAGTAGTATAGTTTTGGCCTTTAGGTTCATAATAACCACCTATTTGAAGGTCTCCTTTTGCTTTAAATAAAGGTACTTGCATGCTAGGTGCATAATATGAAGACTTACAAGATGTTAACATTAACATAATGGTTAAACTGCAAACTACTATCAATAATTTAATTGTTTTGTACATAAGATAAATAATTAAAATTATTATTTACAACGTAATGGCTCCTCTACCATCAAATTTACTACTCCCGTACCACTAGGTGCAAAAATGGTACCTGGCTCTATAGATATGCTTTGCTTGGATACCACATCTACGCTGCCTTGGCTTTGTTGTATTACAAAATCGCCTTGGGGTAAGGTTGTAGTTACATGAGCCCCCATGCGAATACCCACTACTGATTCCCAATAATTGTGTTTTAAAACATATCGGTTTTGTAAAAAACTTTTGTGGGGTGATAAGCGAATTTCCTCCATCATCCAAGTTTTATTTTCGAGGGTTATGAGGCAATGTTCTTGGTTGGCACCACTGGGTGCATATATGGCATCAAAGGGCGTTAAACCTGGTTGTATATTTTTGGTATTGTCATTATTATGCAAAGCAAAACCATTGTAATGCAAACCAGTGCCACTCATAGCTAGGGCACTTTTGGTAGGGATAAAACAATGGTTTGGATGGTTTGTTTGAATATCTCCAAATGTATATGAATCCCAATGTCCAATAGCACTATTGTTTAATTCATTTTTATCCCAACCAAATATATGACTATCAGTCCTTCCATCAGCAATTTGACCAACAGTGCCTGCATACCCTCCAGGTGCGCCATCACATGCTATTAATTCTGTTCCTTTACAAGCAAGGTTTAACTTTAAAAATATAGGTCCTAAAGGATCATATAATAATTCAGTTATACTTGAAAGATTTGAAGAACTTTCATAAGGTAAGGCCCATACATTTCCTGTAATGTTTGCCCAAAAATTTTCAGTTCTGTAATCTATTAATTTATCACCTGGATTAAAAAACTTTTCTCCTGTACCGCTGCCGTTAGATACGGCGACATTTCGCGATAAAGAGGGAAAAGAACTAAAATTAGGGTCGGCATACAATTGTTTTCGTTCAATAGTAGATCTCAGATCCCATGTTGACCAATGATAAATGAGTAATTGTTTTGCTGCAGGTGAGTTTATTTTATTTAACGCACCCTCATCAGGTCGTTTTTCTGCTTTATTAACTCGTTCAACCAATTCAAAAAAAGCTATCCAACATTGAATCCCTAAAGGGATATTAGCCCCAAGGTGTGGGCTATCAAAAGAAATAAAGAGTCGGGTATTATGGTTAAGGTTATTATTTTCCATATATTTTAAAGCAAAACGGGTAATAAGTCCACTCATGCTGGGGCCTACAATGACTAATTTAGCTTTACTTCCATTACTTTGTATTAGAGTATTAATTTGAGTAATAGCATTTGCCAAAACCATAGCATTTCGCTGTATAAAGCCGCCACCTTGAGGGTAATCTATAACAATTACATCGTACCCTTCATTTCTCAAACTGTCTGCCATTCTTTCTCTATTTAATAATAGATAAATGTCCTGCATATTTCTTTCATTACCGGGGTCAAAGCCATCACCTATAATAATAGGTTTTAATAAACAAGTTCGTTTAACGCCATTTTGTTTGCCATAAAAAACAAAAGCACTTGCCTTGTTTACGACCGAACTATAAGGTAATCCACCAGCTACTGTATTTATTGCACCACCTGGTATATCACTTTGATTATAAATGCGCCCAACACAGTCTAAAGTATCATCTGGAGTAGGAATGCTAGTTGTTCGTTCTAAAATGCTAATAGATAGTACATTAATAGTTGATTTTAAGGTTAAAGATGTACCGTTGTTAAAATTAATAGTACTTGTTAAAGTTTTAATCCCTGCTGTTTGGTAGTTAATAAAAAAGGTGTTATTAGCTAAGCTATTGTTTGTATACACTGTTTTAAAACCTGTACCATCATCAAAGTTTATTTGTATGCTGGTAATGGTGCTTGTGGTGTTGTTAATAAACAAGTTAGGGTCTGCTTTAAATAGTGTGGTACCCACCCTTACCTCGCTTTTAAGAGGCGTTAAAACACATAAGGTTTTGCTATGGTAGGGCGAGGCACTACCAGGCACATCATATAAGGCATTGCCTTCTAACCTCAACAAGTTGTTCGTAAGCGCTTCTTTTTTTATGCTGTTATAATTAAGGTTTATAAAGCCAAGCGGCACCACATTTTGAAGCGTATGTTGCGCTATAGTAGTGTTTATATTTTCTTTACTAGGTAAGTTATTTGGTCTTACAGCTGCTGTTTGTATTTGAGTTAACAATAATTCAAACACAGGGTAAGATGCCGGTTTGGTGCAGCTTGGGCTGCTATATAACTCAAAGGTTTGAGCATACAGGGACTTATCAGCTAAAAAACCGGTGTTCATTTTATTTTTATCAAGCGGAGCAATAGCCGTGGCTACCATTTGTGTAAAAGTGGGTATTGTTACGTTATTTGTAGTATCGGCAGTTATAACAATTTGAGAGCAAATACTCATCGTTATACTCCATAATATGGTTGTTATTATAAATTTTTTCATAATTAGTTTTTTAAATATTTACTTTTTAAGTAAGGCAATGGTTATTTCTTGATATTGGTTTAAACCATACTCCTCACAAGGAACAGGACCAAAGAAAAGATACCCCTCCTTTTTTTTATACACTTAGTAGTAACTATATACTCACTTTTTAAGTTATAACCAAGAGCATCGTATTTTATAAGATAGTTATATAAATTTGTTCCGCCAGGGCTATCTGCTTTTGGTAAAAACTTAAGGTTATATTGCCCATTAAGATCAGCATATGCTGTATATATTAATGTACTTTCTTCATATAAATAACAGATAGCATACGTAATTGGTAGCCCAGTTTTTTCATCGATTACTTTACCCGTTATGTATATATGCAAATCGGGCTTTGGTGGCTCATCATGGCAGGCGGTTGTTAGGCTTAAATAAGCTAGGGTTATTAGGGTTATTTTTAGTGTTTTCATAGTTTTTAGTTTTTTATTAATTTATTCCAATTCTCCTCCTTTGGAGGGGCAGGGATGGTTTTGGTTTAAACTACCCCGCCTAAAGCTAACAAAAACAAGCCACTGGCGTGGTTTTGCATATTAATACACACTAATTTCAAACTCTGCACCACTATTTACTTCGAAATTATTTGACAAATTAGCCTCCGTTTTAATTAAAAAAATAGTTTTGTTGTCTTGAATTTTAGTGTTTTGAGATTCTATTATACAACTGCTAATTTTTTTAGGCATAGTATAAGTTTGATTAAAAACGCTTGTTGTTTTACAAAAATCTCCAAATAAATTTATACTTGAACCTATAGGAATTCCTTGCGAGCAGTATTGTGGTGTTTCTATTGCGGTACCTTGAATATCTGCATATTGAAATGCCTCATGAAGTGAAATTTTCCCATCAGAATTACTATCAGCATTTACAGTTAATCCAGAAGGTGTTTTTTTACCAACCGCACTTATCCAATGATATACAAAATCATTATACAAATAATCTGGAGCTTTTGCATAAGATAGTTCATTAGGTAAACAAGCTGTGGCAATACTTCTGTCTTGTTTACATAGCTTAGAAATAAAACCTCCACTATAACATTGTTCCATTGTTACCCCAATATGTCCAGCATTCACTTTATCAACTTCAATCGCAAATTGAGTGGCAGTTATTTCATCATTCCATAAATTTAAAATCACGTCATTATTTGTTGCACTACCATGGTCAGTGCTAAATATAAATAAGAAGTCATTTGGATTAAGCTTATTTTGTAAAACATTAAAAACAGTAGAAATAGAATTTTTTGTAGCATCATAAGCTACATCATTTACTCCATCATTGTCTAAATCTATCGGAGAATTGTCGTAACTTCCATCATACAACGCTCTATCTGCAGCTGGATTTGTACCATCTGATATAAGGCAGTAAATATTACTCTTTTTATACCCATACACTTGTGTGAGTACTTTATACATTGCTTGACAATCATTCCAGTATCTTATCCAATTAGATCCTTTACTAGCACCACCACTAATTATAACTGCGTAACATTCATTTGAAGGTATAGCTGTTGTTCTGTTCACTATATTAGTATTAAAATTAAATTTATTTCCAATAGGTATGTTTTCTAAAAACTTTAGTTTTGTTGCTAAATCTAAGTCTCTTGGTGGATAATTATAATTTACACTTACAACTTCCCCTGTCAAAACATTTACAAAAATGTATTTACAATTATGCCCCCAATTTGCAAATGAATTCTCATCTACAAAGTACATAAAACTATCACTATTAGGAGTTATAATTTGCATGTTAAAAGCAATAGAGTTTATTGTACTGCTAGCTGATTTAATCCCATAAGAGTAAAGTAAGTAATTCGAAGGTAATTGTAGGACTGCAATATGTGCTTTTACAATATTGTTAGCTTGAACTTGTGTAATTGAATAGCTTTTTAAATTAAGAAAAAGAATAAAAAATAATGTAATTTTCATAGTTTTAAGATTGAGAGGTTGAATATTCTAGTTTTGTTTTATTAGTTGTAGTTTTATTAACAATGATTGTTCTCCCCCATTTATTTTTACTACACCCATTTATAAGCCCTTTGAGAATATATGTACCAGTTGGAATGGTTTTAGATAAAGTGTTTTTATCTCCATATTCAGGGATTGATGTTAAGGGAAAATATGATCCAATAATATTTCCTACATATTGACCATTTAAAAATATTGAAACGCTATCAATTTTACAATTTACTGAAGCGAAAATATCTGTATAAAATAATATTTTCCCTTCTTCGTTTGTGTTGTTTTCTTTAGCAGTTGTATCGACTTGCTTTGCACATCCAGCCGTAAACATTAAGATTAAAATTAAGTTTTTCATAGTTTTTTTATTTTAGATTTATTTTATTTCTACCCCAGCCCCCTTACAAAGAGGGGAATTTGGGATGGTTGTGTTTTGTGTTTTTCAATTTCTCTTTTACCTTTACTCCCCCTAGCCCCCTCACAGGGGGGAATAATGCGGGATATGTAAGTAGTGTTTTCATTTTTTTTATTTTAAAATTATATAATATTCTGTTTTGTGTACCTATAATTTATTTGCAAATACTGCAACTGCTTTTTGTTGTTGCAATATTTGCAAAAAATAGTTTGTTTGGTATCCTATCTATCACCAATTAAAAACATTTTAGAGTCTTTTACATCGCCGTTTACTTTAAGTGTGTATATGTAAAAGCCATCTTGTAAATTGCTGGCATCAAACTCTACTTTACCTAAGCCGCTTTTATCATCGAGCGATATGCTGGTTTGTAAGTAGCCCATGAGGTTGCGCACATCTATAGTGGCTGAGCCTACACTGTTTTTTTCATCAATAAAATAGGTTATGGTAGTTCTTCCTCTAAAGGGGTTAGGATTGTTTTGGTATAGTTTTGATCTATCCACATCTGCATAGGCTGTTGCACCTTCTAGGTCTAATACTTTTTATTTTAATTCTTCTATGAGTTTTTGTTGTTCTTGCACGCCTTTTACTAATATAGGCACCAAGCTACCGTAATCTACGGCGGCATATTCTTTACTAAACATGGATACAAGGTCAGGAAACACTTCATTTACTTGTTGCGCTGTAAATCCATAATGTTTGGCGCTTGTGTTTAGTTGGCCTGTTTTATCAAGTTTGCTTAAGGAATCATTAGCTCCTTCGGCGCTTAATTTAACATCTTTTATTGGTAAGAAATGGTATTAAGATTCAATATTTTGGCTAAAACGGGTTCTAGAGGCGTGATGTTTTGTTTTATTGAGGCATCAGAAAAAATAGACCAACTGCTGGCAAGTGCGTTTCCATATACCTGTAAGTGATATACCGTTTTAGGTTTTGTAATATTACCTGATAAACCGGTAAATATAGGTGAAGTTTGGTTACCAAGTGGGTCTATAGGGTCTACAAACTGGGCAGCTCCGTTAATACTTACAGGCCCAGTTTCATGTATAAATAGTTTATAATTGCCAGAATAAGAGCTTGGATATGGAGTCCATACATTTAACCCACGGTTGTAATAATCAATAGCCATTTTATTACCATAGCCACTTCCAAAGCCTAACCAGCTATAGTTTTCGCTACCTACTTCGGTTCTGCCTGGCGCATTTTTACCCGAATGATCACCAGCTACCACCTTTAGTAGTGGCGTTTGAGCTTTAATTGGTTGAATATATAATAGAGTAAAAGAGATACCTAAAACAAAACTAATTGTTTTGAAATAGTTGAATTTAAAAAATGTTGTTTTCATAAGTTTATAATGTTTTTTAAAGAAATTAAAGAGCAGAAAAAAAGAATAGCATTTAAACAATACATTTTGTATTGCTTAATTTAAAAAAAAAAACGTTAGGGGGAATCTCTACTACAAAAATAAATATTAACGGAAGTACGGAAGTATTATTTAAAGTGTTAATCATTTATTTTATTAAACCTTATATCAAAGTTTAAAAAATAAAATGAATAAAACAAATTTATTTTAAAAATTTTTCTATTTTAAAATTGTAGGTAATGTTTTTATAAAAGTCATAACTCAACATAATAGCATAATACTTGCTTCAGTTTCCTTTTATAAAACCATATTTATTACCAGCCATATTTTAACTATTACCAAATCTAATTTTATTTACTAGGATGATATCTTAATAGAATTAAAACCAAAAATTGGTAAATCATTTAAATGAAAAAACTAATAATTATAACGGGCTATTTATGTTAGACTTCTTAGGTTCAACTAAGAATATTAACTGTACAGCAAAGGCTTTTTAATGCTTATGTTCTGTGTCGTTTGTATTAGAATGTGGAGTAGCATCATGGCTGCTATGTTTGCCATGATTTAATCTTAAGTCTTCTTGTTGCTTAATATAAAGAGGATCCACATGGGTTCTATTTATTTTATACCCGCTATATACACCTTCATCTAATACAATAAATATAGTATAAACCATAAAAATGGCATACGGTAATAAAATAGCCCATTTCATAAAACGTACTTCATGGCTTAAGTGCATAAATGACATAACAATATAACCTGCCTTTACAACTGTTAAGGTAATAAATAATACTTTAAGCCATGCTGTGCCTGTCCAGCCATAATTAGGGGCCATAAAACCTATAATTAGTTCAAAAATGGTAATAGCTAGCATAATCCAAAACACTCTCCAAAGTTTAACTCTAGTTGTTTTTCCTACTTCTTCGCTGTGAGCTGCTAAATGCTCGTATGATGGGTAATTATCGTGAAATTCTGACATAATTTTATTTTTTTTAATGGATTTTAAATTATAATAAATAGAAAAAGGTAAATACAAACACCCAAACCAAATCTACAAAGTGCCAGTAAAGACCAACTTTTTCAATCATTTCGTAATGCCCTCGTTTTACATAAGTATCGTTTATAACATTTAAAAAGATAACTAAATTGATAACAACTCCAGATAACACGTGAAACCCGTGAAACCCAGTAATAAAGAAAAAATAGTTTGCAAACTGTGGTACGCCATATTCATTTACCGTCATGTTAGCGCCATATACTGTTTTTTCTACATACTTACCTAAGTCTAAATCATATATGTTTCTTAAAGCCCCTTCATCGGTACCTACAATAAAATGATACCATTCCCATGCTTGAGAGCCTACGAATAGGGCACCGCCTACAATAGTCCAAAATAGCCACATGGTTACTTGCTTTTTATTATTTCGTTTACCAGCTTCTACAGCTAATACCATAGTAACAGACGACATGATGAGTATAAACGTCATTAAACCTACATATGCTAAAGGTATATGTTGCTTAATAAACGGAAAATGAGTAAATACGTTTTCTGCTTTAGGCCACACTTCGGCATATTTATGACGAATAAAGCCATAAGAAGTTAATAAACCACCAAAGGTTAATGCGTCTGAAACGAGGAAAAACCACATCATTATTTTTCCGTAACTTACACCTAATGGCGACTTTCCGCCGTCCCACACTTGTGTTGAATCTATACTTGTACTATGTGCCATATTAAAATTCTAATTAATGTTTAAAAAAATACTGCTGCAAGTTTAACTAATATATACTAAAAATAAAAACAAATAAATCCACAAAATATCAAGAAAATGCCAATAGATTGCGCAGAGGCTTAATCCATTATAGTTTGCACTGCTATATTTTTGTTTTTTAGCTTTAAATAACGTAAATAATAAAGCGATGAGCCCACCTAAGAGGTGAAACCAATGTGCAAAAATAAATAGTATAAAAAATGACCCTGAAGCGTGGCTATTTTTTCCGGAAAACACAACTTCATTTTGATATAAGGCTATCCACCCTTGGTATTGAAAGTAAGTAAATGCTAAACCTAACAGTAAAGTGCTAGTCAAGCCTAATACAACAAATTTGTTATTATTGCGTTTTACATAGTAACTACTTACATATAAAGTTATTGAGCTTATAATAATAGTAATAGTACTGTATGTAAATTGGGTGGGCACTTCAAATGTTTGCCATACGTTACTACTAGCATTTACAATGTAAGCACTAGTTAAACCGCCCCAAAACATAAGCATGCTAATGATGCCTAACCAAAGCAGTAACTTTATAGCATTATTTTTTGTCTGTTGCTCTACTGGGTCTATTACAATTTGTGCTTTCATCTTAACGTAAATTTATTTTAGTTTCTTTTTGGTTGCTGCTTTTTTTACAGTACTGGCTTTGCTTTTAGTTGCTGCTTTTACCGGAGTAGGTTTTTTATTTGCGGCAATTTTTAATGAAGAAGTTTTTGAAATACTTTTTTTAGCAGCTCCTTTTTTAGTGTCAAATGCTTTAGGGTTTTGAGCTAGAATAATGACTTTGGTTTGATCAAGCGATATTGTAGTTGCATCATCGGCACTTATTTTTGACCCAGATTTTGGATCTGTTAGCTTATACATCAGTTTACCAAATTTAATAAATGGTCCCCATCGCCCGTTTTCAATAGAAATTTTTTCTTCAGACCAATTTTGAATATATCTGTTTGATTCTTTTTCTATTTTTTTCTCTATCAACTCGTTAATATCTTTTTGAGATAGGGCATCAAAATTATATGCCCTTGGCACATTGATAAACATACCATCAAATTTTATAAACGGACCAAAGCGCCCTTTACCTTTGGTTACTGGTTTATTTTGGTAGGTTGCTATTGGTGCGTCTGCTGCTTCTTTTTCTTTAATAATTTGAATGGCTTGTTCTAAATCTATTGTAAATGGATCAATGGTACGGGGGATGGATATAAATTGTTCGTCTAGTTTTACATAAGGCCCAAAACGTCCAATATTAATAATCACTTCCTTGTTTTGATACATTCCAACTGTAAGTGGTAGTTTAAACAAATCAAGTGCTTCGGCTAAAGTAATGGTTTCTATGCTTTGAGATTTTAATAAACTAGCAAATTTAGGTTTTGGAGCATCTGGTTTATCTGATGTTACGCCTATTTGAGCTAATGGGCCATACCTCCCAACTCTCACAGAAACAGGCAAACCGGAAGTAGAATCTTTGCCTAATATTTTTTCGCCGCTAGCGCGTTCGCTAGTATCATTGGTATTTTGGATGGTTTTATGAAATGGGGTATAAAAATTTTTAAGCATGTTTTGCCATGATAAATTGCCATCGGCAATTTCATCAAACTCCTCTTCTACCTTGGCTGTAAAATGGAAATCTAATATGTTTGGAAAATATTGTATTAAAAAATCATTTACCACACAGCCTATATCTGTAGGAAATAACTTTGATTTTTCGGCACCTGTATTTTCTGTTTTAGTTTCTTTTTTTATTTGGCCATTTTGTAATTTAAGTTCTTGGTAACTTCTAGGATTACCATCTTTGTCTTTTTTCTCTACATAATTTCTTTTTTGTACTGTGCTTATTGTTGGTGCATAAGTAGATGGGCGACCAATTCCAAGTTCTTCTAACTTTTTCACTAAGCTGGCTTCTGTGTATCTGGCAGGGTGGTGTGTAAAACGTTGGGTAGCTACAATAGCTTTTAAGGTTAAAGTTTCGCCAACTTTTAAGGGTGGCAAAATAGATTCTTTGTCTTCAGTATTTTCATCATCCGTACCTTCCATGTACACCTTTAAAAAACCATCAAATTTTAATATTTCACCTTGGGCTATAAATTGTTCTGTGGTAGTAGAAATTTTTATTTTAGCTGTTGTTTTTTCTAATTCAGCATCACTCATTTGTGAGGCTATGGTACGTTTCCAAATAAGTTCATAAAGGCGTTGTTCGTTACGCTCTACACCAGCGGTTGCAGTATCTATATAGGTTGGTCTAATGGCTTCGTGGGCCTCTTGTGCATTTTTACTTTTATTTTTATACTGTCTTCTATTATAGTATTGTTTACCATAATTAGATTCAATAGCTGTTTGCATTTGTTTTAGCGCAGTTTCAGATAGATTAACCGAATCGGTACGCATATAGGTTATTTTACCTGCTTCATAAAGTCTTTGTGCTGTAAGCATCGTTTGAGCTACGCTAAATCCTAATTTCCTGGCGGCTTCTTGCTGTAAGGTAGATGTGGTAAAGGGGGCAGCAGGAGAGCGTTTGGTAGGTTTTTTTTCTAAATCTAAAATTGAAAATGAAGCGTTTTTGCACTTATTTAAAAATGCTTCTGTTTCTGTGTCTAACTTAAAGCGGGTGTCTAGTTCTGCTTTTAATTCAGCGGAACCCACTTGATAGCTGCTAACTATTTTATAAGCCGATGTTGAATTAAATTTTTGTATTTCACGTTCACGATCTACTATTAATCTAACTGTAACAGATTGCACGCGCCCTGCTGAAAGTTGTGGACGTACTTTTTTCCATAAAATGGGTGATAGTTCAAACCCTACCAATCTATCAAGTATACGACGGGCTTGTTGGGCATTTACTAAATTTATATCTATACTTCGGGGGGTTTCAATGGCTTTTAAAATGGCAGGTTTTGTAATTTCGTGAAATACAATGCGTTTGGTATTTGCCTTTTTTAAACCTAGGGTTTCATATAAATGCCATGAAATAGCTTCTCCTTCACGGTCTTCATCGGATGCTAACCATACGGTTTCTACAGTTTGGGATATCTTTTTTAGTTCGGATATAACGCGCACTTTATCTGCAGATACCTCGTAGGTAGGGTTAAAATTATTTTCAATTTCTACACCAAAACCTTTTTTTACCAAATCTCTTATATGCCCAAAACAGGATTTAACTATAAAATCTTTACCTAAAAAACCTTCTATAGTCTTTGCTTTAGCAGGAGACTCAACGATTACTAAATTTTTTGACATATATTAAAGTGTGTAGTTTTTAAATTCAAATTGTAATTTTTTATTCGAAAAAGTTTTGCAAAATATAAATTAATTAATACTTGCTGCATTTTTTAATTAAACTTTCGGTGTTATTGATTTTAACATTCTGTTTTTTTAAAACATAAATTATTTTCCATCTTTTTTAAAATACATACATTTGGGAGCTTACAACGTGTTTGTTTTAATATGAAAAAAATAATTTTTCCTCACAGGTATTATATTATTGCTTTTTTATTTATAACTGTTTTTGTAGCTTATTTTTTATTAAATTATGGTAAAGTTCAAATACATTTATACATCAATCGGTTTGTTGGTGTTGATGTTATAGATACATTTTTTCACTATATCACTTTTTTAGGTGATGGTGTTTTTGGCATTATATTATGCATTATACTACTTTGTATTGATATTAAAAAAGGGTTATTTTTAATTTTAGCCTTTTTATTATCGGCATTAATGGTGTTTTTATTAAAACAATTTGCTTTTTATTATATATGGCGCCCATGCTTTGTATTTGAATGGTTTGTTGGTTTAAAATTAACATTAGTGGAAGGTGAAAAATTATTATTTGCCCAATCATTTCCGAGTGGTCATGCCACTACAGCATTTGTTTTATTTATGTATTTATTTTTTATAATTAAAAATAAAATAGTTAACCTAGGTTTTTTTATTTTGCCTTTTATTATAGCATTTAGTCGTACTTATTTGTCACACCATTGGTTAGTAGATATTTATTTTGGATCTATAATAGGCTTTAGTTTTGCTTTTATATTTTATATTTTATACTGCAAATTTCAATTGCCACAGTTAGAAGGTTCTATTTTTAAATTATTGAAAAAATAAATGATCAAGTTACAAAACACACTTTCCAGAGATGTAATAATTCAAATAGTTATTGTATTTATTGGAACATGCGTTTTTATACCATTTATTGGTAATGTTCATTTATTTGATTGGGACGAAATAAACTTTGCAGAATGTGCGAGAGAAATGGTGATTTCGAAAAATTATTTGGATGTGCAATTGTATTTTCAACCCTTTTGGGAAAAACCACCTTTGTTTATTTGGTTACAAGCCCTTAGTATGAATCTATTTGGAATTAATGAGTTTTCAGCTCGATTTCCAAATGCGATGTGTGGCATTTTTACATTATTAATTTTATACAATACGGGTAAACAATTGCAAGACGAAAAATTTGGATTCATTTGGGCTTTCACTTTTATAGCAAGCATATTACCACATTTTTTTTTTAAAAGTGGTATCATAGATCCGTGGTTTAATTTATTAATTTATGTAAGTATCTATTATTTAATACTCCATACCAATAACCCTGTTGGTTTAAATGGCTTTAAAACAACTGGATTAGCCGGTTTTTTTTTAGGATTGGCTTTATTATGTAAAGGCCCAGTAGCTTTGCTAATTGTAGGCTTAACTGTTTGTATTTTTTGTGTTGTTAAAAGGTTTAAAAAAATAACTTCTATAAAATTTATTTTATTTTTTGCCTTTGTTTTTGGATTAGTTGGCTTTAGTTGGTTTTTAATAGCATTGTTAAAAGGAAATGCGTATGTAATACAAGATTTTATAGACTATCAAATTCGGTTATTTAAAACCAAAGATTCAGATCATGGAGGTCCTTTTATATATCATTTTGTAGTGTTGTTTTTAGGCTGTTTTCCGTCTTCATTATTTTTTATATTTTCAATTACAAAACCCGAACAAACTAATTTTCAAAAACATATTAAGTTATGGTTAAAAATTTTATTTTGGGTAGTACTCATTTTATTTTCAATAGTTCAAACTAAAATTGTGCACTATTCTTCTTTGTGCTATTTTCCATTAACTTATATAGCAGCCAATTATATTAATAAATTAATAAAAGGAGAATTGACTTTTTCTAACTTTTTATATAAAGCATTAATTGTTTTTACAATATTATTTGGAGTTATATTTATTATTGCCGGTTTGCTTCAATTTATTTTACCAATAATTCCATCATATTTAATAAATGATGCCTTTATTAAAATTGTAATTCAGAACACTGTAAATTGGGTTGGCATTGAATGGCTTATAGGGTTATGTTTTTTAACGCTATCTATAGTATCATTATACCGTATTAAGAAAAAAAATATACGATATATTTATTTGTATTTAACAGTGTGTACTATTACTATTTATAGCGTCATTCACACATTTAGTAATAAAATAGAAATGTATTCTCAAAATGAATTAATTACTTTTTGTAAGGTGTTTAAAAAGTTTAATGCCCCTATTGTAACACTTAACTTTAAAAGCTATAGCTATTTATTTTATGGTAATTTAAGTAAAGATATCATGTCAAACCCTAGTTTAGAGGAGTTTAAAAAAACATACAACTTAGAACATAATAATGATAATACTAATTTTATTGAAACATATAATTCATGGGTATGTAATAAGAACACAAACATTTTAGCATTTATAATTTTAAAAACAAATCATAAATTTGATTTTACTAATACAAATATTAAACTTTTATGTAAAAAAAATGGGTTTGAGTTTTATATAAAAACACCAACACCTTAAATACAAAAACAAAATATGGCACATTTAATTTTAACTAATGACGGAATAGATTCGATAGGAAAAAAAATATTAGAAACCGCAGGTATTATTGTTGATACTAATAAAATAGCTCAACAGGAATTAATAAAAATAATAAACGAAAAAAAATATATAGGATTAACCGTAAGAAGTGCCACAGAGGTAAGAAAAGATTTAATAGATGCTTGCCCAACCCTAAAAATTATTGCACGAGGTGGTGTGGGTATGGATAATATAGATGTAGAGTATGCGCAATCAAAAGGAATAAAAGTAATTAACACACCAGCTGCATCAAGCAATTCGGTAGCCGAGTTGGTTTTTTCACATTTATTTAATGCCGTGAGGTTTGTGTATCAAAGTAATAGGCAAATGCCAAATTCTGGAAATACAAATTTTAATGAATTAAAAAAACAATTTAGTGGAGGTATAGAGCTAAAGGGTAAAACTATTGGTATTATTGGTTTTGGACGAATTGGACAAACTGTTGCTAAAATTGCATTAGGTTGTGAAATGAATGTAATTGCTTATGATCCTTTTGTAAAAGAGGCCAACATTACCATTCAAATATCAAACGTGGAACCTATTAAAATTCCCTTAAAAACCCAAACTTTAGATACACTTTTAGCTCAATCAGATTTTATTTCCTGTCACGTGCCTCAAGGTAAGCTCATCACAAAATTAGAAATTGAAAAAATGAAAAAGGGTATTATACTTATCAACACATCTAGAGGAGGGGTAATCAATGAATTAGATTTGATAGATGGTTTAAACTCTGGAAAAATTAATCATGCTTGTTTAGATGTGTTTGAGAATGAACCAACGCCATTAAATCAACTTTTAATACATCCTAAAATATCATTAACACCACATATTGGAGCTGCTACAGTTGAAGCGCAAGAACGAATAGGCATTGAGTTAGCAGAAAAAATAATAGATACTTTAAAAACAATATAACACTTGTTGTAATTATAAATATCCTAGTTATATAGCGTAAGTGAAATTGTATCTTCTTGCACAAGGTTATAATAAATAGTTGTAGAACTTAAAAACATACTCGAATTTACACTTAAACTATTTTTAGGTTGAGAAAAAATGAATTTATATAGAGTGTAAATATCTACGATACAAATGTTTCTCTGTTTTATGATACCTATATATTAAAGAAACAGTAATTATAGTTTAAAGGTATAAAAAGTGAGCTGTTTGTGTAATCATTTACACGTTGATAATTTTTTCACCAACAATTCTTGTAAGCTCTTCAAATTGCTTTATAGATAGTTGTTCTGGGCGTTTATCTAAAAACTCATGCGATATTTCTTTTGTATTTACTAAACTTTTTAAAGAGTTTCTTATTGTTTTGCGTCTTTGGTTAAAGGATGTTTTTACAACTTTAACAAACAATACCTCATCACAATTAAGTTGCCTGGTACTATTTCTAGTCATGCGTATAACCCCTGATTTTACCTTAGGCGGCGGATTAAATACATTTTCATTTACTGTAAATAAGTATTCTATATCATAATAGCTTTGCACTAAAATACTGAGAATACCATAAATTTTACTACCTTCTTTTTCAGCAACTCTTTGCGCTACTTCCTTTTGAAACATCCCAACCATCATGCATATCGAGTTTTTATGCTCAACAATTTTAAATAAAATTTGACTTGAAATGTTATATGGAAAATTACCAATAATACTCGTATAGGGCTTTAAATATTGGGTTAAATCAGTTTTTATAAAATCGGTTAATATAAATTTTCTAGCGTGTTCTACATATTTTGCTTGTAAATATTTTATAGACTCTTCATCTATATCAAATGCTATAAAGTTTGATTTATCCAATAAATACTGCGTTAAAACACCCATACCAGGTCCAATTTCAATTATTAAATCTGAATTAGATGAAAGTGATGTTACAATTTTTTTAGCAATATTTTGGTCAATTAAAAAGTGTTGACCTAATCTTTTTTTGGCTGCTATTTTCTGAATGTCAAAAATCATTTAACAATTAAAGTACTTCTAAAATAGTTCTAAATGCAGTAAATTTATCTCCATATAAAGATTTTACATGCGCCTGTAATTCAGGAGCTTTAAGCTTTTGGTATTGTTCCATATCTTCTATGGTTTTAAATGTGTACTGAATAGAATAGGTTTGTCCTTCATCTGCTACATATAAAAGCTTACTCATTTTGTAATCTACAAAGTAGCCTGTAGCCATTACATCTGGAATATGGACAGATTTCATCCAAGCCACCCATTCGTTGGATATATCATCATCTACATTTACAGTTACATTATATATATACATAGTTTATTTTTTATAAATCATCACATCAAATATATAAGGTCTAATGTGTTTTATTTGCTCAACACGATTTAAATAGCTAATTTTTGTTTTTCTTTTATTAATCTTTATAGGTTCTATTGTTTGCTCTGCTTCTATTTCAGCTAACAGCTCTTCTATTATTTTAGATTTTAAAGCAAAGGCGGTACCTTCAGATGAAGCTTGCTTTCCATGTATAACACCTATTACACTGCCTTGTTCATCTAATACTGGCCCGCCACTATTACCTGCATTTACAGGTATAGAAATTTGATACATGCTAGTATCATTTTTAAATCCTGATAAAGAACTTAGTGAACCTTCGCCATATACCATATCTTTTCGAGGAAATCCAAGTGTAAATAATTTTTCACCTATTTGTGATTTGCTCATTTTAAACACGTAGGGTACAGGTTTTAGCTTAAATAATTCTGAATTATTAAGCTTTAAAATAGCTACATCATAATTAGAATGATGCCCTATCACAATTGCCGAAGTGCGCTCACATATATCATTTGCTACAAATACAGAATCGGCTCCATTTATTAAATGCCAACTGGTAATAATGTAACCTTCGTTGTTTAATGCAAAGCCTGTACCTTCAATATTTGCTGGCGCATAGTTATATTTCTTTTTTGATACTTCTGTAATTCCGAATATAATAGCATCTTGAGAATATTTTAATTCTGTAACATCTCGTTTTAATTCGGTTATCTCATCTTTTTGTTTTTGTAAAATATAACCCCCTGCACTAAGTAAAGCTAAAGTACAAATGATTGTAATTATAGCTACAGAGGCAGCAATAGCAAAGGTTTTTCCAAAAAAAGATTCTATAACTATTGGTTTAGTGATATCTTTTTTGTTTTTAATAAATAAACTTAATGCAGCTTTAAATTTTTTATTCTTGTCATTATTTTTTAATATGTTTATTAATAATACATGCGCTTCAAATTGTTTTTTGAATTCAGTATTGCTTTTAAGCTCTTGTTCAAATTGATCTACATTTTTTAAAGTACCCGATATGTATTGATCAAATAATTCTTCATTAGTCATTGTATTATTACTTGCGTGGTTCATGTTATTTTATTGTTCTAAAAAATATTTTTTTAATCGCTGTAAACATTTGTATTTCTGAGTTTTAGCATTATCTGCATTTGTATACCCATGTTTTTCAGATATTTGAGTCATGTTTAACTGTTGAATGTAATAATCACTTAAAATACTAAAGCAAGGCTCACCTAATTTTTCCATACTAATTTGCATTTTAGAATAATTGATTTCTTGTAATTGAAAGTCGTCGATGTCTGAATTAACATCTATAATGTCTTTTTCATATTGCTCTTGTTTTAATATAATTTTTTTTTTTTTTAAATGTTTTAACCATAAATTTCTTGCAATAGAATATATATAGGTTTGTAATTGACAAGAAAGTGTAAAAGATTCTTTTTGAGTGTTTTCAAACAAAATAACCATCACCTCTTGAAATATATCATATGCATGGTCTTTAGTGCCACTGTTTTTAATAATGTATTTAGTAATTAATCCAAAATATAATTTATAAAATGCATCTAACACGTTACTATTATTGTTTTTTAACCCATTTAATAAATCAGTATCAGTATATTTATTTTGTGCCATTATTTATTATTAATACCTAAAATTAAATAAAGTAACCTTGCAAAACAGCACTTTATTTAAAACTATTGATACTTTTGTTATTCAATTTATTCATTTGATATGAAACCTTCAATACCAAGAGGTACAAGAGATTTTACACCCGTAATGATGTACAAACGACAGCTTGTATTTAATATAATTATTAAACATTTTAAACTATTTGGTTTTGAACCCATTGAAACACCAAGCATTGAAAACATTGCAACATTAACTGGAAAATATGGCGAAGAGGGAGATCAATTGATTTATAAGATATTAAACTCTCGATTAAATGAACAGCAAGACAAAGAGAGGATTAAAACAGCCTTTAATGCTACCTTAGAAAAACCAGTAAATAATGAGTTAATTACTGAAAAAGCGCTTCGTTATGATTTAACCGTGCCCTTTGCACGCTTTGTGGCCATGAATAACCATACACTCACATATCCATTTAAAAGGTATCAAATACAGCCGGTATGGCGTGCAGATAAGCCACAAAAAGGCCGCTATAGAGAGTTTTATCAATGTGACGCAGATATTATAGGAACCACGTCTTTAATAAACGAAGTTGAATTAATAAACTTAATAGATAATGTATTTTCTGAATTAAAACTGCCTGTAAAATTACTTATTAATAGCAGAAAAATACTGTATGGTATTGCAGAGGCAATGGGTAGCCCAAATCGTTTAGTTGATATTGTTACATCTTTAGATAAGCTTGATAAAACTGATAAAGAGACTGTATTAAAAGATTTAGAATGCAAACAATTTTCAAAAGAAGCTATAAACAAGCTACTTCCTTTTTTAGAGCTATCAGGAGACAATGCTAACAAAATAGCGTGTATTCAAAACTTAATGTCTTCAAGTGAAGTAGGTTTAAAGGGTGTGGAGGAAATAATATTTATTTTTAATACACTTTCTATTTTACCAAAAACTAAAATTGATATTATTTTTGATATTACACTTGCCAGAGGTATCTCGTACTATACTGGACTTATATTTGAAGCAAAAGTTAATTCTAATCAAATTAGTAACAGTATTTTAGGGGGTGGAAGATATGATGATTTAACGGGAGTATTTGGCTTAAATAACATGTCGGGAGTAGGCATATCATTTGGCATAGACAGAATTATGGAGGCAATGGAACAATTAGATTTGTTTAATGAAACAGAATATAAATCCCAAACTAATGTGCTGTTTATCCATTTTAATGAACAGCAACAAAACAGGTGTTTAAAGTTAGCTAACTTATTAAGGCAAAATGGTATAATTACGGAAGTGTATCCTGAAATTTGTAAAGTAAAAAAACAAATGGAATATGCTAATAAAAAACAAATTCCGTTTGTAGCTATTATAGGTGATGTAGAATTTGAACAAAATTCAATAACCATCAAAAATATGCAAACGGGGTTGCAAACTACTTATTTAGAAAACGCAATAATTGGTTTTTTTAAGAGTTAACCCTTTTAGGTTATTTTTTAATATTTTGTTTAAAGATTTTTGTATCGTGTAATAAATCTATTACAACATTATTTTTAAAGTCTGACTCCACTATTTTCTTGAATAGTAATTTGTTTTTACTATTATAAATTTCCATTGTTGCTGAGTTTGGAGGGGTTTTGCCTACAGATTCTGCAATAATAACAATTTTACTTTTAGATGCTTTTGGATTAATTATTAGTTTATAAAACTTACTTTGTTTATAAGCAACTAAGCCATATTTTAAAAGTATCAGCTTATTATTGTAAAATACGCTTACCGAATCGCCATCTAATTTTATATGGTCATAAATTTTTATAAAAACAATAGAGTCCTTAATAGTAAGTTCGCCTTGAGATTTTTCAATTCGATTTTTTAACTGCAACTTAGCCTCTTGTTTCTTAAGCGCAATTTTACTTTTTTTTCTGCTAAAGAGTAACTTTTTGCGGGTTGACTTCTTTTTTAAAATCTGTTTTATAAAAGATTTTTTTAAGATTTTAGTTAAAGGCCTCTTTTTTAATAAAAAATCATGTTTATGATTTGTTGTATCTTCCAATTCACTTAATTTATCAACATTAGTGATTTTTGAAGCCATAACTCTACTTTTATTAAATTCTATATGCATTACTTGCATTTTAGGTTTCAACTTATTATTTGTTCTATATTTAATTATCTTTTTACTTAAAATAAGTATTTTTTGTATCGTATCTTCTACCTTTATTACTTTAGCATCTACAGCTGCTAAGCAAAAAGTAGAATCTTTTGAATCACAAGTAAATAAAAAACCTTGTGCAAACCCATTTTTTAATGATGTTACCTTTAATTGAACGTACTGAATGTCGTTATTAACTTTAATCTTGCCACTCCATTCACCACCAAATTGGGTTTGACCTATTAAAGCACTAAAATAAAATACAAATAATGCAATACAAAGTTTAAAAAACACAACTAAAATTATTTAAATGATATATAAAAGATTAAAAGACCAATATTATGATATTTATTTTAATGATATATAACTATTAATTGACAAATAAATGTTGAAAAGTAGCAATTAAGTTTGCTGTGAATTATTAGCTATAGTATAGCTTGTTTAAAACTAATCCTACAAAAAGATAAACCATAGACATGTGAAATAATACAAGTGCGGCAAATTGACTATTAGGTAATGAGCTAGCAATCCCACTTATTAGAATAACTACTGTAACAGCACATAAAATTGCTACAACTTTAATTAAATTTTTATAAAAACTTGATTCTGTAAAATTATCCTTTATTGAATTAGAGTTTAATTGACTGTTTTTAGTAGATGATTCAGAAAATTTATTTAAACCTAACCCAGTATCTGCTATAGTTATAGAGCTGTTTTTTTCTTGATGTATGTGGTTGGGCACTATCAATTTAATTTTACTATTAGGAATTGATGAAGTAAAACCCAAAAAACAAAACGTTAAAATAAACAGCGTAATACACCTAAATAAAATTGGTTGTTTCATTTTTTAATTATAATAGTAAAATTGCAGCAATCAAAAGGATTAAGCTAAAAAATAAAAATATAAAAATGCAATATATTAATGAGATTTTCACAAATATATTAGGTTCATTACCTATTTTTTGAACTACCTTTTGAGTTTCAGCTTTAATTTTTTTAATTTCCAAACCCTCATCACTTCTATTTTGATTTAGAGAATATGATTTTATCAAAAAAAACGAATTTTGAACTACCATTATTATGAATTGGAATAGAACTATAACTTTTAAAAATAGTTGCTACTATAATAAATAAAATAATTATTTTCATAATAATGCTTTAATTAACTACCGTTGCTGGTTTTAGAGTAATTAAAAAATAAATATATATTCAATAATAATATATATTTTATATATTAAATTACAATAAAGTCAAATATATAAAAATTTAAAAAGAAAATTGGGAATTATAAAACTATTTTTTTAAATAGTCGTTCACTAATTCATTTTGAACAATTTCTTCTCTAAATGCGTAAGCACCTGTTTTTGGAGATTTTACAACTTTTATAACTTTTGTAAAACTGTTACCTTTGCCTGTTTTTAGTGTTGCTACAACCTTCTTTGCCATAGTATAATGTTATTATTTTATTTCTTTATGTACAGTTACTTTTTTAAGAATCGAATTGTATTTTTTTAATTCTATTCTATCAGGTGTATTTTTTTTATTTTTAGTGGTAATATACCTTGATGTTCCAGGTTTTCCACTGTCTTTATGCTCAGTGCATTCTAAAATAACCTGGATTCTATTTCCTTTTTTTGCCATAATTCAATTGGATTAATATATCTATTTAAAACTAATTTAAAATGCCTTTTTTTTGAGACTCTTTGAGGCAGTTAAAAATACCTTTTTTATTAATATTTTTTATTGCAGAGGTTGATACTCTTAATAAAACCCATTCTCCTGTTTCTGGAATAAAAAACTTTTTAGTTTTTAAATTTACCTTAAACTGACGGCGTGTTTTTACGTTCGAAAAAGAAACTTTGTTTCCTTTCATCGCTTTTTTTCCGGTTAACTGACAAATGCGTGACATAATAGTATTTTTTATATTTCTCTTCTTTATTGAAGGGTTGCGAATTTAATTGTTATTTGGTTATCTACAAAGAATATTTAAACTTTATTTAAAAAAAGTTACTTTTTCCTTCTTTAAATCCTTCTCTTCCACCTTTTTTAGGTCCGTCAAAGTTACTTTCTCGTTTACTGCCGTAAGCCTTTTTTTCTGAACTTTTTTCAAAAGTTTTTGGTTTCCCACCATCTCTTCTATCTCCACTGTAGCTTCTACTTTTTGATCGTTCTCCAAACCCGCCTTTATCAGACCCGTAAGATTTTCTTCCTTCGCCACTACCAAAATCTCTGCGTCTGTCTTTTCTTTCAAAGCTGCCACTTCCACCTCTTCTTTCAAAAGATCCACCAGCACTTCTGCGCTCTGAATTACCGCCGCCGCCTTTGTTTTTAGACACTTCAAAAGAGATAACCCGTGCGTTAAATTCTGTTTTTAGTTTGTTAATTTGTATAAAATCTTCTTGGTGCTTATTTTCTGTTTCAAAAAACGAAAAACTATTTTTAACGTCAATATTAAATATCATGCGCGGATTAATGTTGGCAAGTTCTGCTAAAAAATCTTTAATAGAGTTAACATTAAATCCATCTAACTGACCTAAGTTTACAAATAATCTAGTGGTTTTACCATTATTAAATCCTTCCGAATTGGCATTTAAATCTGGGGCATTTAAGTAGTAGGTGTAAAAGCGGTTAAATTCTTCTGAAATTAATCGCTTAATGAGTTCTTCTTTAGATAAATCTTTTAATTCGGTATAAATTTTTGGCAGGTATTTTTCAATTTCAGCATCTTTTACCTCTACATGATTTAATTTATGTACTAAATTAAACAATTGCTTTTCGCATACATCAACTCCTGTAGGGATAACAGCTTTGGTAAATTTGGTTTGAATGATGCGTTCTATGTCTTTAATTTTATAGGCTTCTTTGGGAGTAATTATTGCAATAGCAATACCTGATTTGCCGGCTCTAGCTGTTCGTCCGCTACGGTGTGTGTAATTTTCAGCGTCTTCAGGTAAATTGTAATTAATAACATGGGTGACATTATTTACATCTATACCTCTAGCGGCAACATCTGTAGCAACAAGCATTTGCAAGGTTTTACTTCTAAAACGTTTCATAACCAAATCTCGTTGAGCTTGAGATAAATCTCCGTGTAAAGCGTCAGCATTGTATCCGTCTTTAATAAGTTGGTCGGCTACATCTTGTGTTTCAATTTTAGTGCGGCAAAATACAATTCCAAAAATATCGGGGTAATAATCTGCAATGCGCTTTAAAACGGCGTATCTATCACGTTGTTGAACGGTATAATAAATATGTTCAATGTTTTCAGCGCCTTGATTTTTTTTACCTACTGATATTTCTAAAGGGGATTTCATGTATTTGCTAGCGATACGTTCCACTTCTTTAGGCATGGTAGCCGAAAATAACCAAGTGTTTTTGGTGGGTGGGGTATGGCTTAATATCAAATCTAAGTCGTCTTTAAAGCCCATGTTAAGCATTTCATCAGCTTCATCAAGTACTACTATTTGAATGTGAGATAAATCCAACGCTTTTCTATCGATAATATCTACTAAACGACCTGGCGTGGCTACTACAATTTGAGAACCTTGTTTTAAATCTTTTATTTGCCCTACTATAGGAGCTCCTCCATATACGGCAGTAACTCTAAGGTTTGAAAGGTACTTAGAATAGTTGATGATATCTTTTGATATTTGAACACACAATTCACGTGTTGGGGCAAGTATAAGCGCTTGAGTATTTCTATCTTTAGTGTCTAATTGTGATAAGAGTGGCAAGCCAAATGCGGCTGTTTTACCAGTACCTGTTTGGGCTAGGGCTACTAAATCTGTTGAGTTTGAATGCAGTTTTGCAATGGTTTGTTCTTGTATTGGAGTTGGGGTTTCAAAGCCTAATTCTGCAATAGCCTTGTAAATGCTTGGATCCAAGCCTAGTTCTTGAAATGTCATAATAATGATGTTTTAAAATTAATAATAGTGCAGCGTTTGATTTGATTACTGCACTATAACACCTTATTTGTCCGACTTTTTAAACAAGGTTTTACAATTTTTGTCACTAATTAAATCTTAATTGCGGCGCAAATATAATATAATAAATGAGATATAAGGTTTATAATTTAACGTTAATTTTTATATTTACATCGTTTTTTCAAAGCTGTATCATTGGTATGCAAATAAATTATAACGCTATTATTATGGAAGTGCCTGTTAACACTAAATTAAGTGACTTTATACATTCCCAACTGCAGCATCATACGCAGGGTGTAGCTGTTGCCATTAATAACAGTGTGGTTTCAAAAATAAATTGGGAACACACCATACTAAAAGAACATGATACCGTGCTTACAGTTAAAGCTACCCAAGGAGGATAATAAAACATTATGAGTAAAATACCACAAAACAATTCCATTTCTGTTGGACCAATTTCAAATTCTAAAAAAATTTATGTAGATGGTGTACTTTTTCCAATTAAAGTAGCCATGCGAGAAATTGAATTATCAGAAACCAAACTACATAACGGAAAACTAGAAGCCAATTCACCTGTGGTTGTTTATGATACTAGCGGGCCTTATACAGATACTAATATTATAATTGATATTAAAAAAGGCCTACCAAAATTGCGCCAGCAATGGATTTTGGACAGAGGGGATGTAGAAGCCCTGCCAAATGGAACGTCAATTTATGGTAAAGAAAGATTAGCTAATGAAACACTTAACAACTTAAGATTTGAACATGTTAAAAAGCCATTAAAAGCGAAACCTAAGGCAAATGTTTCGCAACTGTATTATGCCAAAAAAGGCATTATTACTACCGAAATGGAGTATATTGCAATAAGAGAAAATCAAAAAATAGACGCCTTAACCGCATCTTTTAACAACCAAGCACCAGGATTAATGCACCAGCACGTAGGGCATACTTATGGTGCAAACATTTCTAAAAAACCTATTACACCAGAATTTGTTAGAAACGAAATTGCAAGTGGACGAGCCATTATACCCAACAACATTAATCACCCAGAAAGTGAGCCAATGATTATAGGTAGAAATTTTTTAGTAAAAATTAATGCTAATATTGGCAATAGCGCCGTTACATCTAGCATTGAAGAGGAGGTTGAAAAAGCCGTATGGGCTTGTCGTTGGGGAGCCGATACGATAATGGATTTATCTACCGGGGCTAACATACACGAAACTAGAGAATGGATTATACGTAATTCTCCTGTGCCAATTGGAACTGTACCCATTTACCAAGCATTAGAAAAAGTAAACGGTAAAGCCGAAAATTTAACTTGGGATATTTTTAAAGATACCCTTATAGAACAGGCAGAGCAAGGAGTATCCTATTTCACTATTCATGCAGGGGTATTGTTACGTTATATTCCACTTACTGCAAATAGGCTTACCGGGATTGTTTCGCGGGGTGGTTCCATTATGGCTAAGTGGTGTTTAGCACATCATAAAGAAAACTTTTTATATACGCACTTTGAAGAAATTTGCGACATTATGAAAACCTACGATGTGGCATTTTCATTAGGAGATGGCTTACGCCCTGGAAGCATTGCCGACGCTAACGATGCCGCACAATTTGCAGAATTAGAAACACTTGGAGAATTAACAAAAATAGCCTGGAAACACGATGTACAAGTAATGATAGAAGGGCCTGGCCATGTACCAATGCATTTAATAAAAGAAAATATGGATAAACAATTATCGGTTTGTCACGAAGCTCCGTTTTATACACTTGGTCCGCTTACTACAGATATAGCCCCTGGTTACGACCATATTACCTCAGCTATTGGAGCTGCTATGATTGGCTGGTTTGGCACAGCTATGCTTTGTTATGTTACCCCAAAAGAACATTTAGGATTGCCAAACAAAAAAGATGTGAAAGATGGCGTTATTACCTACAAATTAGCTGCACATGCGGCTGACCTTGCTAAAGGTCACTTTGGTGCACAGTACAGAGATAATGCACTTAGTAAGGCACGCTTTGAATTTAGATGGGCCGATCAATTTAATTTATCTCTAGACCCTGATACAGCAAAAGAATTTCATGACGAAACCTTACCTGCTGAAGGCGCCAAAATTGCACACTTTTGCTCTATGTGTGGCCCAAAATTTTGTTCTATGAAAATAACTCAAGAAATAAGAGATTCAGCGGCTAGTGGTATGTTTGAAAAATCGGAAGCGTTTAAGCAACAAGGTAGCGAAATTTATACTTAAAAGAAAAATACTACCCACAAAAGCGTGTAAAATTAAACTAAGTGGGTTTAATTGTTTTTTTATATGAACATTAAAAATTGGCTAGCTAAACATTATTATTTTAATAAACAAGAGCGACGCGGATTGTTAGTATTAGTTGTATTTTTTTGTGTTTTGTTTATTTTTAAAATGTGTATCCCCTACATTTTTAATAGCCAAAGAGTTATTTTACTAAACCAACCTAAAGCTTATAAAGGAGAACAAGACACAGTGTTAAAACATACGTTGCAGTTTAAAAAAAGTATAGACAATAATAACACCAATTTAAATTTATTTACTTTTAACCCCAATACAATAACTCTTGAAATCGCTTTGCAATTAGGCATTTCAAAGCGCTTATTTTATACAATTGAAAAGTACAGACTAAAAGGAGGCACTTTTTTTAAAGCTGAAGATTTTAAAAAAGTGTATGGACTCCATCCCAAACTTTATGAAAAATTATTGCCATATATTTTAATTCCGCAATTAAAAAGAGATTCTTCTAACTCCCATTTTTATACAAAACTTAAAAAGCCAAGTGTTTTAACACCAATAGAATTAAATTCCGCTGATAGCTTACAAATACTGAAAATAAAAGGCATTGGTCCAGTATATGCAAAACGTATTTGTAAGTATAAACAATTATTAGGTGGCTTTTATTCCTTAAATCAACTCAAAGAAGTATACGGAATGAGCGACTCTTTGTTTTTAAAAATAGAATCTCAAATTACCGTTAACTCTAACCTTATCACACAAATTGAAATAAATAAAATAGATATATATACTTTAAAAAAGCATCCCTACTTTAGGCAAGTTAATTTAAAAGCGATATCTAATTATATATCCAAGCATGAACGCATTAGCCAAGTTCAATTACAAAGCTTAAATTTGTTTGATTATGAAACATTTGAAAAACTATTACCTTACTTAAGATTTTAATCAGTTTTATTATTCACTATCTTAATAAAAACACTAAACAAATTAAATTTATGTTAGCTCCACATCAAAATTAACTAAATTTGTGCATCTTATTATTATGCAAATTCAAGTATTAAAATCTAAAATTCATTGCGTATCAGTTACCCAAGCAGAACTTGATTATATAGGTAGTATTACCATTGACGAAGACTTAATGGATGCTGTAGATTTTATTGAAAACGAACAAGTGCATGTGCTCAATAAAAATAATGGAGAACGCTTTATAACATACATTATTAAAGGCAAACGAGGGTCTGGCGTTATTTGCATTAATGGCCCTGCAGCAAAAAAAGTAAATGTAGGTGATGTAGTTATTGTGTTGTCTTACGCCATAATGGATTTTGACAAAGCAAAAAAACATACACCTAAAATTACTTTCCCAACTTTAACTACTAATAAACTCAAGCAATAAAATTGAAATTCAAAAAAAAGAATATTATTCAATTTAGTATTTTATTACTTATTGGTATTGGATTAACTTGGCTTTCACTGCATTCGGTATGGGGACAACGAGATAAAATTATTAATTCATTTAGCTCCGTAAATTATTTTTGGATTATTATTTCAACCTTAATAGGTATATTTAGCCATGTATTGAGAGCTTATAGATGGAACTATTTACTTGCGCCACTTAATTACAATATTAATTTAAATAATGCAGTAGGCTTTGTATTTATAGGCTATTTTGCAAACTATGGCTTACCACGCATGGGCGAAATTACCCGGTGCACCCTAGCCAAAAAATACAATAACGTGCCATTTGAAACAGCTCTTGGAACAGTAATTACAGAGCGTATTATAGACACTATTATTTTAATGCTTATCTTTTTATTGACTATTGTATTTCAATTTCAGCAACTAAAAGCCTTGCTATTAAAGTATATTTTAATTCCGTTTATTAATAAGTTTAAAAATGATTCTGTGTCATTTATTCAAATTACAATTAGCATTTTAATATTAATGGCAATAGCAATTGTTTTTTATTTTATAATTAAAAAACTAAAAAACAGTGCTATAAAAACTAAACTACAAAGTGTATTAAAAGGCTTTGTAGATGGTTTAAAATCTGTAAAAAACTTAAAACAGCCATTACAATTTATACTATTAAGTATATCTATTTGGGCGGCCTATTTTTATAGTTTATATGTTTGTTTTTTTGCATTTGAACACATGGCCAGTCTTGGTCAATCAGAATGCCTAACTTTATTATTATTTGGTACATTTGGGGTGGTGTTTTCGCCTGGTGGTTTGGGGGCTTACCCAGCCATTATTTCAGGCTTATTAATTTATACTTATAATATTGATACGATCACTTCTGTTTCTTTTCCTTGGCTCACATGGTCCGTTCAGTTTATTTCTATTGTTATAATTGGTTTATTTTATATCATACTGTTACCGCTAATTAATAAAAAGAAACATGAGTTATCTTAAATTATTATCTGATAAAATTGTAACTAAATTTATTTTAAAAGAAAAGTTAAACCAACCACAATATAAAAATCAAAAAGTAGTTTTTACCAATGGCTGCTTTGATATTTTGCATCAAGGCCATGTAACTTATTTAAGTAAAGCTAAAGATTTAGGCGATTTTTTAATTGTAGGTTTAAACTCTAACTCATCTGTACAATTATTAAATAAATCGCCCGAAAGACCAATAAACAATGAAACTTCGAGGGCAATTATTTTAGCAGCGCTTGCCTGCGTAGATGCTGTTATTATTTTTGAAGAACAAACCCCTCTACAATTGATCACCTATTTATTACCCAACATATTAGTAAAAGGGAAAGATTATAACCCCGAACAAATAGTAGGTTATAAAGAAGTAACAGAAGCCGGAGGGCAAGTAATTACAATAGATTTGGTAGATGGATTTTCGACAACCAAAATTATTGAAAAGCTTAAACAATAAAATGACTGTTGCTTTAATTCAAACCCACTTAAATTGGGAAAACTCAGAAGCCAACATGCTACATTTTGATCAAAAAATAAATCAAATAGAAAATGCTATAGATTTGATTGTGCTACCCGAAATGTTTAGCACTGGCTTTACCATGCAGCCACAACTGTTTGCCGAATCTATTTATAGCCCAACCTTTAAGTGGCTTTTAAATAAAGTTCAACAAAAAAACTGCGCCATTGTGGGATCCTTAAGTTTTAAGGATCAAAATAAATTTTATAACCGTTTGTTTTGGGTTTACCCAAACGGTACATATACTTATTATAACAAGCAGCATTTATTTAGTATGGGTAATGAACACAAACATTACACGGCAGAGCGTAATTCACTAATTGTAAATTACAAAGGCTGTAGATTTAAACCTCTTATTTGTTACGATTTAAGATTTCCTACAAGCAGTATACGAACAAAGCAACTTGATTATGATGTGCTTATATAGCCAATTGGCCCGATATAAGAATAGAGCATTGGAAACACCTATTAATAGCTCGTGCCATTGAAAATCAAGCCTATGTGATTGCTTTAAATAGAATAGGTGCATATATATAACATTACACATGGTGGTTACAGCTGCATTATAAACCCAAAAGGTGATACAGTGCTAGGTTTTGCACCAAATGAAGATGCAATTAAAATTTTTAAACTTAAAATTAACGAAGTTTCAAGTTATAGAAAACAGTTTCCGGTGATAAATGATTTAAACCCGTTTTGAATTAACAATTAAACTTTACTTTTTAATATTATTAAAAGTTTGCGTTTTTTTATTATACCCGTACGGACAATGTTTACAGCCATTTTTACAACAATAGCCACGCTTTAAATGATATGCTTCTGTAAATATCAAATACCCTTCAGGGCTTAAATAATACGCATCACTTTCTGTTTTTTTTATATTTTTTGTCATTTAGATATAAAGGCAAACTATTTTAATTCTAAAATTAAATTTAATCTTCGTTAATTCTATAATAGAAACCTTTATTTTTGTTACCTTACAAATAAAAAAATTTATTAAATTATAATTTTATAATATGAAAATAGTGATTAATACACCTAAAGCCCCATCTCCTATTGGCCCTTACAATCAAGCCATCAAAGTTGGAGATTCGGTATACGTGTCTGGTACAATTGCAATGGATTTAAGTTCTAAACAGCTCATAAAAGCTCCAATAAAAGAAGAAACCAAAATTGTAATGGATTATATAGGAGAAATATTAAAAGAAGCTGGTTTAAATTTTAATCATATAGTAAAAACCACGATATTTTTGGCTGATTTAAATAATTTTGTGTTTGTTAATGAAGTTTATAGTAGTTATTTTGCTTCTGATTTTCCTGCAAGAGCTACAATTCAAGCTGGAGCATTACCAAAAGATGCTAATGTAGAAATTAGTGTTGAAGCAAAATCATATTAACCCATTACAATTTTAAATTAATTAAAACCTTGTTTATAATTATTGCCATTTGCTGCAATATTTATTTTTCAAATTAGGTTTTTTTATCATTTTTTTATATTTTAGCAAATCTTGAAACATTATCTAATAAGATAATGCAAGTGGCTTTTATAATTTTATTAAAAAACGATAAATTAAAGTATGAAAATTGGTTTAGATTTTATGGGTGGAGATTTTTCTCCAAACAATTGTTTAGAGGGTACAATATTAGCTCTTAAAGAGCTTAACAAAGATGTTACAGTTGTATTAATTGGTGATAGCGCTATAGGAAAAGCGTATTTTGCTGAAAAAGGAATTTCAATGGATCAAATAGAATTTGTTCATACAGATGAGGTAATAGATATGTGTGAGCATCCAACTAAAGCCATCTCTAAAAAACCTAACAGCTCAATTGCAGTAGGTTTTAAGCTACTAAAAGAAAATGTCATTCAGTGTTTTGCAAGTGCCGGAAATACAGGTGCTATGCTAGTTGGTGCTATGTTTTCAGTAAAGCCCATTCCTGGAGTTATTCGTCCGTGTATTACTTCCGTTTTACCAAAAATGAATGGCGGTGTAAATATTATTTTAGATGTAGGTACCAATGCAGATTGTAGGCCAGATGTGCTTGTTCAATTTGGATTATTAGGTTCAATTTATGCGCAAAATGTTCATAAAATTGACAATCCAAAAGTAGGCTTGTTAAATATTGGTGAAGAGCCCGAAAAAGGTAATTTAGTTTCTCAGGCAGCTTATACTTTAATGAAGCAATCTACAGGGTTTAATTTTATTGGTAATATAGAAGGGTCTGATTTATTTTCTGATAAAGTAGACGTTATTGTTTGTGAAGGATTTACAGGTAATGTTTTATTAAAAATGGCTGAATCTTTTTATTCAATGATTAAAAAGAGAAACCGAAGCGATGAATTTTTTGACAGATTTAATTATGAACTTTACGGAGGCACTCCAATATTAGGAGTACACTCCAATGTGCTTATAGCACATGGAAAATCTAGTCCAGTATCTTTTAAAAATTTATTATTATTAAGTCAAGATTTATGTACTACAAATCTTACAGATAAAATAAAATTATACTTCAATAATAATGATTAAAGCTGCTATTACTGCCCTTGGAGGCTATGTTCCTAATTATATTTTAACCAATGAAGAGTTATCTAAATTGGTTGACACTAATGACGAATGGATAACCACTCGAACAGGAATTAAAGAACGTCGAATTCAAAAAGAACCTGGTAAGGCTACATCAGACATGATGGTATTTGCTGTAAATGAATTACTTACCAAGCGAGGCATTTCTGCCTTAGATATTGATTTATTAATATGCGCTACTATTACTGGAGATTTAGTTTTTCCAAGCACCTCAAATTTAATTTGTGATAAAGTAGGTGCCAAAAATGCTTGGGGTTATGATGTTGCGGCTGCTTGCTCAGGATTTATTTTTGCCTTAAGTACGGGGACTCAATTTATTGAAACAGGTAAGTATAAAAAAGTTGTGGTTGTTGGCGTTGATAAAATGAGCACCATTATTGATTATCAAGACAGAGCAACCTGTATTATTTTTGGAGATGGTGGTGGTGCTGTTTTATTAGAGCCAAATACAGAAGGTTATGGTATTCAAGATTTTATCTTAAAAACTGATGGCTCTGGAGCTGCAAATTTACACCAAAAAGCAGGGGGATCGCTGATGCCTCCAACTCACGAAACCATAGATAAGCGACTACACTATGCCTATCAAGAAGGACAAACAGTGTTTAAACACGCCGTAGTAAATATGGCCGAAGTGAGTGCAAATATTATGGAAAATAATAATTTAACTGCAAATGATATTGCTTATTTATTACCACACCAAGCTAATAAACGAATTTGTGAAGCAACTGCAAACCGCATGGGAATAGGGTTAGATAAGATGCTAATGAATATTGAACGTTATGGAAATACCACATCCGGTACTATACCATTATTAATGTGGGATTACGAAAAGAAATTTAAAAAAGGCGATAATATAATCCTATCCGCTTTTGGAGGTGGTTTTACGTGGGGCTCTATTTGGCTTAAGTGGGCTTACGATAGTAAGTAATCTAATTTTATTAAATGATTGCGCATCAAAACACCTTAATTTCTGAAGATATTTTTGAAAAAAAATTTGTTTGTGATTTAACGGCGTGTAAAGGGAAATGTTGCGTAAGCGGCGATAGCGGTGCACCACTCGAAAAATCAGAACTTAAAGAGATTGAAAAGGCACTTCCATTTATTATAAATTATTTAACCCCACAAAAAAAAGCTGAATTAAACAAACAAGGAAATTTTGTAATTGATAATGATGGCGATTACACAACCCCATTAATTAATGGAAATGGCGAATGCGTTTATTTGTTTTATGACAATCAAAATATAGCAAAATGCAGTTTTGAAAAAGCCTATTTAGATGGTCAAATCAAATGGAAAAAACCAATATCCTGCCATTTATATCCAATTAGAATTACCAAACTTAAAAATAAATTAGACGCACTTAATTACGAGGTGTGGGATACTTGTAAAGCTGCCTGTGTTAATGGTGTTAAATTAGGCGTTACTATTTTTTCGTTTTTAAAAGAACCATTAATTAGAAAGTATGGCAAAACCTGGTATACCGAATTAGAACAAATATATCAAGCATTTCAAAACTCAAAAAACTCGAAACGTTAATCGAATAATTTAAAATGATTACATCATACAACTTTAAAATTTTAATAGTTGACGACGACCCAGATATATTAGACATTTTAAGTTTTAATTTAACTCAAGCTGGCTACATAGTAAATACAGCTATAAATGGAAAGTTAGCAATTGCACAAGCACAAAAAGATATACCACATTTAATTCTGTTAGACGTTATGATGCCAGTAATGAATGGCGTAGAAGCTTGTTATATTATGAGGCAAAATTCAATGTTAGATAATACCATTATTACATTTTTATCTGCCCGTTCAGAAGACTATAGTCAAATAGAAGGCTTTAATGCTGGCGCTGATGATTATATAGCTAAACCTATAAAACCCAAACTACTATTATTAAAAATAGAATCCTTATTAAAAAGATTACCTCTTAATACTGTTAATTCAACTCTTTCAATTATAACATTTAAAAACATTCTTATAAACAAACAAAATCATACAGTTACAATTAATCATCAAAATATCAATTTAACCCGTAAAGAATTAGAACTATTAGCTTTATTTTTAAGTAACCCAGGTAAAGTATTTAAACGGGAAGAAATTTTTAAAGCCATATGGAGTCATGATGTAATAGTAGGAGATAGAACAATAGACGTACATATTAGAAAATTAAGAGAAAAAATAGGAGACGATATACTAGTAACTATTAAAGGCATTGGTTATAAAATAGAAGCATGAAAGCGTTCCGTCAACTATCTAAACTCCAACGATCGATTTACTTAACAAGCCTAATTACCTTATTTTTTGTAGCACCTATTATTTTTTACCTTGTTTTATTTACCAATGTACCGCTTACTAACCTTATTATTATTGCTTTAACACAGTATGTGTTGTTTGGATGTTTTTTATTTTTTTATATAGAAGTTTACATTAACAAAAAAATGAAACAAGTTTTAAAACAATTTATTAAAGATAAAATGAGTGGCGTAGTTTCAAATAATAAGTTACAACATGCAGATATTTTTACAAGCGCCATGAAGCATATGAATATAGATCAAAAACTAGAAATTGCCTATTTAAAACAGCAAGATAATTACCGAAGATCGTTTTTAGGAAATGTATCGCATGAGTTAAAAACACCTTTGTTTAGTGCACAAAGCTATGTGTTAACTTTGCTTGAAAACGTTATAGAAGATGAAGCTCGTAAAACAAAATATTTAGAACGCACACAAAATGCTATTGAAAGATTGATACATATTGTAAATGATTTGGATGTATTAGCTAAGTTGGAAAGTGAAGATGTGCAGTTAAATAAAACTAATTTTAATTTTATTGAATTATTACAAAACACCATTGATTTACTTGAAATTAAAGCGGCAGATAAACAAATTCAAATCAATATATTGTCATATCATCTAACTAATGTTTTTGTATTTGCCGATAAAGAAAAGATTCAACAAGCTTGTACTAATTTAATTGAAAATGCCATTAAGTACGGAAAACAAAAAGGGAGCATTCAAATTAAAATAGAATCACACACTCCAATAAAAATTAAAGTTAAATTTATAGATAATGGCAAAGGCATTGCTCCTGAGCATTTACCACGTATCTTTGAGCGATTTTATAGAGTAGATAAAAGTGGGTCACGCAGCGAAGGCGGAACAGGTTTAGGTTTAGCCATTACAAAACACGTATTAGAAGCGCATGGCGAAAAAATTTTGGCAAAAAGTACACTTGGTGTTGGAACAGAATTTGTGTTTAAACTTCAAAAAAAATCAATTATAAAATAATCAAATACCAAGGCTCTTTATTCCTCAAAATAGTATCTTCGCTACACTATGAACATATTTTTTTTATCTATAAATTCTTTATTTTATCATATAGGTCGTTATTTATTATTGATAAAGCAAGCCTTTAAAAAGCCCGAAAAATGGTCTGTTTATTTAAAACAAATAGTTTTAGAAATTGATAAAATTGGTATTAGTTCATTACCTATTATAGCAATTATTTCATTTTTTATGGGTGGTGTTATTACTATACAATCAGCAAGTGGTTTTTCTAACCCTATGGTTCCATTGTATGCAGTTGGTTATACTGTTAGAGAGTCTATTATATTAGAATTTTCTCCAACCATAGTTAGTTTAATTTTAGCAGGTAAAGTGGGGTCTAATATTTCATCAGAAATAGGCTCTATGCGCATATCCGAACAAATAGATGCGCTTGAAGTAATGGGTGTAAATTCTGCTGGCTATTTAATTTTGCCTAAAATAATAGGTGGTATTTTAATTTTTCCGTTTTTAATTGCACTTAGTATTATACTAGGAATAACAGGTGGATTTATTATGGGTGTAATTACAGATTCTGTAAGCTCTTACGAGTTTATATTAGGTATTCAAACCTACTTTAAACCTTATAAATTGTATTATACTTTTTCTAAAGTAATTGTGTTTTCTTTTTTAATAACCTCTATTTCTTCATATTTTGGCTATTACACCTCCGGAGGGGCTTTAGAAGTTGGCAAAAGCAGCACAACATCAGTAGTTTATTGTAGTATTTTGATTTTGATTTTTAATTTTATTTTAACTCAAATATTTTTATCATGATTGAAATTAAAAACATTAACAAATCCTTTAACACTACCCATGTAGTAAAAAATGTTTCTTTTAAATTTGAACCAGGCAAAACCAATTTAATTATTGGCGAAAGTGGCAGCGGTAAAACAACCATTTTAAAACTTATAGTAGGTCTTCATCCCTTAGATAGTGGTCATATTTATTTTAATCAAGTTGATTTTCCTAATTTATCAATAAATGAAAAACAAGAGGTGAGAAAAGACATTGGCATGCTGTTTCAAGGCGGAGCCTTATTTGACTCATCTACTTTAGAAGAAAATGTGCGTTTTCCATTGGATATATATACCACACTAACGCTAAATGAAAAAAAAGATAGGGTTAATTTTTGTTTAGAAAAAGTACAACTAGAAGGTAAAAATAAATTATACCCAAGCGAACTATCAGGGGGGATGAAAAAGCGCGCAGCCTTAGCACGTGCCATAGCTAATAACCCCAAATATTTATTTTGTGACGAGCCCAATTCTGGGTTAGACCCTAAAACATCAATTGTTATTGATAGTTTAATTCAAGCCATCACCAAAGAGTTTAACATTACTACTATTATAGTAACACACGACATGAACTCGGTAGTAGAAATTGGTGAAAATATTTTATTTATTTACAAAGGCCAAAATAGCTGGACAGGCTCTCAAAAAAACATTTTAGATACAGAGCATGCAGAATTAAACAACTTTATGTTTGCTTCGGGTTTTATGAAAACAGTATATAATAGCACAGCTAAAAAACAAGTTATTGTATAATTCTTACCCTACTTAAAGTGAGAGACCCCTTATGTATGCGGTAATTTTTACGTTTCTTATAATCGTTAAACTTATTAGGACTTAAAAGATTGCCAACAACTGCTGATTTAGGTGTTGTATGTACACAAATACCCCTCTTCTAAAAACCGTTCTATATTTTTTACGACTAAGCAAAGAGAAGTCAGAAGGCAATTCTTCAGCACTATTTGTAAACCCTATTAATTTAGCATTATCCAAACAATCAAATTCAGGGGGTAAATGATATATTCACACTCTAACCCACAAATCACCCCCCACCCTGTAAGGAGAGGAATTAAAAAAATAAAAAAGTACAGAAAATGAAAAACAAGATTAGTTTAGTGGTTTAGATTAAAAAATTGGATGTTAGTACCTGTATTTATAATAAATTTGCCAATACAAGTTTTATTATCATAAACCCATTCTTATGCAACATACCACTATAAAAAATATTTTATCAACCAATTTAGTTAACCAAACCGTTTGTATAAAGGGCTGGGTACGAACGTTTAGAAATAATACCTTTATAGCCATTAATGATGGCTCTTGTGTGCAACAGCTGCAAGCAGTAATAAATACAGACAAAATAACCGAATCTATTTTAAAACAAATAACCCCTGGTGCTTGCGTTGCTGTTACTGGAAGAGTAATTCCATCGTTAGGAAAAGGACAAAGTGTAGAAATTGAAGTGCAAGACATTGAAATTTATGGAACTGCTGAATCCGATATTGATAAACCACATTTTTACCCATTACAGCCAAAAGCCCACTCATTAGAGTATTTAAGAGAGATAGGACACTTACGGTTTAGAACCAATACCTTTGGTGCTATTTATAGAATTAGGCACACCTTGGCCTTTGCCATACACGAATTTTTTCATCAAAAAGACTTTTTATATATACATGCGCCGATGATTACTTCTAGCGATGCTGAAGGCGCTGGCGAAATGTTTACAGTAACAACATTAGATTTTAAAAATTTACCTAAAACGCCTACTGGTGCTATAAATTACCAAGAAGATTTTTTTGGGAAAGAAACCAAACTAACGGTATCTGGGCAATTAGAAGCTGAATTGGCAGCCCTTGCCTTAGGTAATGTATATACTTTTGGTCCTACATTTAGAGCGGAGAATTCAAATACCACAAGGCACTTGGCCGAATTTTGGATGATAGAGCCCGAAATGGCTTTTTATAATTTACAAGATAATATGGCCCTGGTTGAAGAGCTTTTAAAATATGTTATTCAGGTTGCGTTAACAAAAAATGCCGACGATCTAGCTTTTTTATCCGACAGATTAACTAAAGAAGAAGCCGCTAAGCCACAAGCAGATCGTAGTGCAATGAACTTGATTGACAAATTAAATTTTTGCCTAAAGGAAAACTTTGAAAAATTATCATACACCCAAGCCATTGAAATTTTAAAAGAAGAATCATTAAATAAAAAAAATAAATTTCAATTTAAAATAGATAAGTGGGGTGCCGATTTGCAAAGTGAGCATGAACGCTTTTTAGTAGAAAAGCATTTTAAAAAACCGATTATACTAACGGATTATCCTAAAGAAATAAAATCTTTTTATATGCGCCAAAATGATGATGGTAAAACTGTAGCCGCTATGGATGTGCTGTTTCCTGGAATTGGTGAAATTGTTGGAGGCTCTCAACGTGAAGAGAGACTTGATAAGCTAACCCAACGCATGAACGAACTCAATATTTCAACGCATGAAATGAGTTGGTATTTAGATACCAGACGATTTGGCACCTGCCCTCATGCTGGATTTGGCTTAGGGTTTGAAAGATTGGTGTTGTTTGTAACGGGTATGACTAATATTAGAGACGTCATTCCTTTTCCACGTACGCCAAAAAACTGCGAGTTTTAATAAGCATAATCCGTTAGATATTCAAAAGCTGGCATCAATTTACCATTTTTACAAATAGAGGCGCGTTCAATAATTTGCTCTTTATCATCATTTAAAAACGAAGGAATAACGCGCTCTTTCAAATCTTTAGCAAAATCATCGCTGGCATTACGTGGCAGCTCACATGGTAAATTATCAACAGCCATAACGCATAAGGTTTCTTTACTAAATGGCACATCTTCCTGATGTGTTAATAAATTAAAACCATAAAATGCATCGCCTATTTTTGAAGATCGAATGGTGGTAGGGATAGATCCCCCTATATCGCAGGTAATATCAGCCAGTACGCTAATTCTAAAATTTGGATTTTTTACATCATCCAAGTTAAACATATTAGGTGAATTTTTGGCCCAGTAATGGGCAGATATGTAAATATCGGCAGCCTTTGTAAAGGGTTCAAATTTTGAAACAAAACCTTCTGGGTGTTTTATAAAATCATGTAAATCAAAGTTATGATCATGAGCTCGTTCCACATAATCTCTAGGATTTAACTGACAGTACACAGGCTCTTTAAAGTTACCCATCAAAAATTCTTCTGGCGTAATTTTTCTAATATGTAAGCATGATAAAATTTCATATACGCCATTAGCCACTCTGCCTCCGCCTGTTACCACTATTTTAATGTTTGGTAATTTGGCGCGCTTTAATTCTTCTTCCATTTCGGCTTTATCTCTACACTGGTTTGCTGGCTTTAATTGAAACAAATCATATTTTATACCGTAACCCAAAATAGCGTTGTAGGCACCCACAATCCCAGCATATCGTCCAAACCCAATAATGCGGTTATAACTAGCATCTGTTAAGGTTTCGTAATCTATCATTTGAATTTTGTTTTTTATTAACGCATTCATCAATCCTTTATTATGCGCTTGCTTTTTAATGGTATGAGAAAAAAATAAATATTTTTTGTTAGGAATTAATTTTGAAACAGGAATTTCTTTAACGCCCATCAACACATAGCATTCACTTAAATCTTCAGATACATTTAGCCCAAACGACCGATACTCTGCATCGCTGTAGCACCTATATGGACTAGGTTGAATAACAACACTAATACCCAAATTTTGTTTTAACAGTTCTGAACATATTAAAGGTGTAAGTGGTACCCTTCTGTCGGGGTTTTCTTTCTCTTCTCTTAAAACACCAATTTTTAATTTCATACTATGTTTATTTTTTAAAATGTTTAGCTCGCCCAATTTTAATGTTGTACTTCACACAATCCCAATATTCTTTTGTATAACTCACAAAAATTTCTTCACCAGATTTAATGTTACGGCTGCTCACAATAAAACATCTATTATTTTCAACTACGTATTTACAGTTGTTTTTTAACCCCTTTATTCGGGTAAGGCCTGCGGCATCATTGGCAAATCGGGCTAAATGTTGTGGGGTGTTCCAGGCATCAATACAAATAGATTTATTGATGTAAAACAAGTAACCATCTTCATCTTTTTCTACCCGCCTTTCATACTCTTTCCAATCTATAATTTCACCTAAATATTCAATAATTTCAGCTCCCTTACTAATGTCTGTTTTGGAGTATAATCCTTTACCAGCGTTAGGTAATTGAGATTTTTTAACTATTAAATTCATATATAGTTACAAATATAGTTTAATATCTATAGGTAATTTTTAATTATTTGGCTAGACTTTATATTAATTAATAGTTCGTATACATAGTATAACTGATACAAATATATAGTCTACTTAGTAGGAAATTGATGCTTATAAATTAAAGTAAATAGAAAAACTTTTAATCTAAAGCTTGAAATAAGTTGCTATATCTATTAATTAGTAGCGTTTAGAATTATAAAAATTATAATTGCATAACCTCAAATAAATTATATTTATAAGCATTAAAGAGCGAAAAAAATTAACGTATTAATCACAAAAAAAATATTTATATGAAATATGGATTGCTTACGCTTTTGATTTGTACATGTTTAACAAATAAGGCTCAAAATCAAATAATCCAAACGATACGTGGTAAGGTAGTTGATAAACTTACCTCTAGCCCATTGCCAGGTGTGGTGATTCAATTAAAAACAAATAATGCACAATTATTTATAAATACAACAACTAATGAACAAGGGTTTTTTACGTTAGAGAAAGTACCCATTGGAAGGCAATCTTTTTTAATTACATATTTAGGTTATAACACAGTTAATTTGCAAGACATTGTAATAAACGCGGGAAAAGAATCTTTTTTAAATGTAGATATGGAAGAGTCTATGTTACAATCAGAAACGGTGGAAATAGATGCTTCAAAATCTGAACAAATACAAGATACTAAGGCAGCTAACATGAAAACTTTTAGCGTTGAAGAAACCGAACGATATGCCGGCTCTCGTCAAGACCCCGCCCGTATGGCCTCTAATTTTGCTGGTGTACAAGGCACTAATGATAGCCGTAATGATATTGTAGTAAGAGGTAATTCGCCGGCAGGGTTACTGTGGCGATTAGATGAAATAAACATTCCTAACCCCAATCACTTTGCCTTGGCTGGATCAGCAGGTGGACCCACGGCTATTATTAATAATAAGTACTTAGCTAATTCGCAATTTTATACCGGTGCCTTCCCTGCCAATTATGGCAATGCTTTAGGGGGTGTATTTGATTTAAAAATGAGAAACGGTAACAATCAAAAACACGAACGTACCTTTCAGTTTGGTATTTTAGGCACAGAGTTAGCAATAGAAGGCCCTATTAATAAAGAAAACGGAAGTAGTTATTTTGTTAATTATAGATATTCTACTTTAGACATGTTATCATTTTTAAAATTTAATTTTGGTACCAGCGCTGTGCCACAATATCAAGATGGTGCCATTAGATTAAGCTTTCCTACCAAAAAAGCAGGTCATTTTACATTTAGCGCTATTGGTGGCTTTAGCACTATCAATTTAATATTTAGTGCATTAAAAGAAAAACCTAAAGAATTGTATGGCGATTTAAATAGAGACCAAAAATACACTTCATCAATGGGAGTTGGTATTTTAAACCATGCCTATAATTTTAATAGCCGTACTTTTATTAAAACATCTTTAGCCTATAGCGGACAGTTTATAAATGCCAAACACGAGTTAATTTTACGAAATAAACAGTATATACCAAACGATACTTTACCTAATATTTTAGATTTTGTTTTTTATGAAGGTAAAACAACCTTAGCTTCTTACGTAACGCATAAAATAAATACTTCTAATTATTTTAAAGTTGGGTTTTTTGCTAATTTATCTCAAATTGATTTTTACGATAAAGTAAAAGTTAGCTCACGCTTTGATACTATTGCCGAAAAAATTAATGATAAACCTTTTAAAGAACGAATTAAAGAAAAAACCAGTTTTGCCCTCCTGCAGCCTTATATTACTTATACACATAAGTTCTGTTCGCAATTTAAAATAACATCAGGGTTATATTCGCAGCTATTAACTATTAATAACAGCTTTGCTATTGAGCCACGCTTGGCACTTGAATATGTTACTAATAAAAATCATGTCATTAGTTTAGCTTATGGGCTTCATAGCCAAATGCATCCAACTTACATTTATTATGCGGTGCCGGATAGTATTATGCAAAACAACAAACCTGTTTTAAATACACAACGTATAAAAAGCAACATGAATTTAGATTTTACTAAAAGTCATCATGTGGTATTGGGATATGAGTTTTATCCATTAAAAACAATAAGGACCAAATTTGAAATCTATTATCAATATCTATACAACGCCCCTGTATATGCTACGCCATCTGGCATTTCGTTATTAAATAATGGATCAGGGTTTACTCGATTTTTTCCTATTTACAATTTGCAAAACGCCGGAACGGGTTATAATTATGGACTTGAAATGACTTTAGAAAAAAGTTTTAGCAATCATTTTTTCTTAATGTATTCGGCTAGTATTTTTGAAAGCAAATATACCGCTAGTAATAACAAAACTTTTGATACCGACTTTAATGGTAACTACGCCATGAATTTACTGGCAGGATCGGAAATTGAACTAGATAATGAAAAGAAAAAAATATTAAGTTTTGGTTTAAAAATTACCTATGGCGGCGGCAAACGCTATTCGCCAGCAAATATAGCAGCAAGCAATGCCATTATGGAAGTAGTGCCTGATGATAATAAAATGAACACCTTACAATTTGACCCTTACAATCGATTTGATTTTAGAGTAAGCTATAAAATTAATACCGAAAAAGTGGGTTATGAATTTACTTTAGATTTAGTAAATGTATTAAACACCAAAAATATTTTAGCCCTGAGTTATTCGCCCGATTATACTGATATAAATAAAGACCCATTAATTAAAAATTATCAATTAGGGCTTTTACCATTATTTTATTTTAAAGTAGATTTTTAAGCTTATGTTTCTCATTTTTGACACCGAAACTACCGGACTTCCTCGTAATTATAAAGCGCCACTTACTGATTTTGATAATTGGCCTCGAATGGTTCAAATTGCTTGGCAATTGCATGATATAAATGGTTCACTAATTAACCAACAAACTTTTATTGTAAAACCTAATGGCTACACCATACCATTTAATGCCGAAAAAATACACGGCATAAGCAATGAGAGAGCTATACAAGAAGGGGGTGATTTAAAAAAAATATTGCTTTCATTTTTAGAAGATGTTTCAAAATGCCAGTATTTATGCGGACATAATATAGAATTTGATATTGCTATTATTGGAGCAGAACTACTGCGTTGTAGCATTTCAGAAAATTTAAATAGTAAAAAAATAATTGACACAAAAAATGACGAAACCACTAATTATTGTGCCCTACCAGGCGGACGAGGTGGCAAATACAAATGGCCTACATTAACGGAACTTTACACCAAATTATTTAATTCAAATTTTTCGGATGCCCACCACGCTGCATTTGACGTAGAAGCTACAGCTCGTGTTTTATTTGAAACAATAAAACGCAACATCATTGCAGTTTCAAATATGTCAGCACAAAGTATAAATTACCAAGCGCCCAATTTATCTCAAGTGTTACTTGATAACAAGCAATGGAAAAAAGCAGAAGAACCACTTGCAATAAATAAGACCTTAAATAATTCTCAGTTTCTTGAAGAAAAAAATAGTGATAACATTAATGCAATAAAGTTTACACACTTACATAACTACACCCAGTTTTCTGTATTACAATCTACAACGGATATAGATGAGCTTATTTTAAAAGCACTTGAAAATAAAATGCCCGCCGTTGCTATTACTGATATTGGTAATTTATATGGTGCTTTTACATTTTGGCAAGCGGTAAGCAAAAAAAACAAAACTTTAGAAACACCTATAAAACCTATAATAGGCTGCGAATTGTTTGTATGCAAAAATCATTTAGATAAATCATTTCAAGATAATGGCTATAGCCAATTGCTCATAGCTAAAAACAAAATTGGGTTTCAAAATCTATCTAAACTAAGCTCTACAGGTTATATACATGGGCATTATTATGTACCACGTATTGATAAAGAATTATTGCAACAACACGCCGAAGGACTAATTGCCACAACAGGATCTATACTTGGTGAAATACCGCAACTTATTTTAAATGTGGGCGAAGAGCAGGCAGAACAAGCCTTTATATGGTATAAAAATATATTTAAAGATGATTTTTATATCGAATTAAACAGACATCTTATTGAAGAAGAAAATCATGTAAATGAAATATTATTAAAATTTGCAAAAAAATACCAAGTAAAATTTTACGCAGCTAACGTAAATTATTACTTATTTAAAAATGGCTACGATGCGCATGATAATTTACTATGCGTAAAAAATGGAGAAAAAAAAAGCACACCAATAGGTAAGGGTAGAGGCTATAGATATGGCTTAAAATCAAAAGAACACTACTTTAAATCACCTACCGAAATGGCTGCGCTATTTTCAGATTTACCAGAAGCTATTAATAATACAAAAGAAATAATAGATAAAGTAGAAAATTACCAATTAGGCAGAGAAGTGCTGATGCCTAAGTTTGAGATAGAAACACAATTTATCGCTCAAAATAATTTAGAAATTACAAATTCTTATAAGCGCATTTTAGACCACAAAAAAATAAATATAGATGCGAATAACGCACAAACCGCAGAGATTAAAACCATTGCCGAACAATTTATTTATTTATCACACCTTACATGGATAGGCGCTAAAAAACGCTATACAAATATTACTTCAGATATTGAAACTCGCATTAACTTTGAATTAAGCACTGTGGAGCGAATGGGTTATCCAGGCTATTTTTTAATTGTATCCGATTTTATAGCCAAAGGCCGTGAAATGGGCGTATTTGTAGGCCCCGGAAGAGGATCAGCTGCAGGATCTGTAATTGCGTACTCTTTGGGTATTACTAATATTGACCCCTTAAAATACAATTTACTATTTGAACGTTTTTTAAACCCAGATAGGATAAGCATGCCCGATATTGATATTGACTTTGACGATGAAGGCAGAGAAAAAGTAATTCAATATGTTATTAATAAATATGGAGCCAACCAAGTAGCGCAAATTATTACTTACGGTACTATGGGCGGCAAATCGGCTATTAAAGATACAGCAAGGGTGTTAGATTTACCTATTGAAGATTCTAACAAATTATCCAAATCGTTTCCAAACAGCATGGAAGCATCACTAAAAGCCTTGCTTAACACAAATGGAATTGATAAAAAATATTTAGATAAAATTAAAGATAAAGCCGATGTTATTGAACAATCACATCAATTTAGAAAATTATTAGATACACCTAATTTACAAGCTAAAGTGCTAAAACAAGCTGCTGAACTTGAAGGTTGCGTGCGTAATATAGGCACCCACGCTTGCGGCATTGTAATTACCCCTGAAGATATTATTAATGTAGTACCCGTAACCACGGCAAGCAAAGATAGTAACATGTTGGTAACCCAATACGACAACTCTGTGGCAGAACAAGCAGGGCTTTTAAAAATGGATTTTTTAGGGCTCAAAACATTAACCATTATTCGTGATACTTTAAAAGCCATTAAACTCAATTATAATATTGAAATGGATATAGATCAAATTCCGTTAGATGATTTAAAAACATTAGAACTCTTTCAGCGAGCAGATACCAGCGGCATATTTCAGTACGAAAGTGCCGGTATGCAAAAAGCACTACGTGAAATGAAGCCAGATAGTTTTAATGATTTAATAGCCCTTAACGCCTTGTACAGGCCCGGTCCGTTGGCATACATACCAAACTACATTAAACGAAAACATGGCAAAGAAGCCATTAACTTTGACTTAGAAGGGATAGAAGAGTACCTTGGCGAAACTTATGGTATTACCGTGTATCAAGAACAAGTCATGTTGCTATCACAAAAATTGGCTAATTTTTCTAAGGGCGATGCAGATACGCTGCGTAAAGCCATGGGAAAAAAAGACAAAGCCACGCTTGATAAAATGAAAAGCAAATTTGTAGAAAACTGTGTTAAAAATAATCATCCAGCAGACACCGTAGAAAAAGTGTGGAAAGATTGGGAAGCCTTTGCAGACTACGCGTTTAATAAATCTCACTCTACCTGCTACGCATACATAGGGTTTCAAACCGCTTATTTAAAAGCGCATTACCCGGTAGAGTATATGTCGGTGGTACTTCAACATAGTAGCAACATAGACGCTATCACTTTTTTTATGGATGAATGCAATCGATTAAAAATAAAAATATTGGGCCCAGATATAAACGAAGGAAATGCCAAATTTACACCCATAAAAAACAAACGAGAAATCCGCTTTGGTATGGCATCTATTAAAGGCGTAGGCGAAAATACCATTGCCAATATTATCGAAGAACGAAATTTAAACGGGTCCTTTACCTCCATATTTGATGTTGCTAAACGATTAGACTCAAAATCATTTAATAAAAAATCTATAGAAGGATTGGCACTTGCAGGTTCGTTCGATTCGTTTGGTGATGGATTACATAGAGCGCATTTTTTTGTGCCAGATAAAAACAACCAAACACTAACAGATAAACTCATTAAATACTGTAATGCCAATTCATCCGAACAAAATAAAAATCAAAATAATTTATTTGATTCGAGCGAATTAATTGTAGATGTAAAACCTACTATTGATAATAGCATTGAACCTTGGAATAAATTAGAAATTTTAGCCAAAGAAAAAGAAGTAGTAGGCGTATTTATATCTGGGCACCCTTTAGATCAATATAAATTATTTTTAGAATATAAATGCAACATTAATTGTTTAGAATTATCCCAAAACTTTGAAAAATATAAAAACAAAGATATGTTATTTGCTGGCATTGTTACTAAACAAGAAACCCGCACCAGCAAAAATGGACACACTTACGGAAAAATAACCTTAGAAGATTACCATAGCACATTTGAATTAATGCTATTTGGAAAAGATTATATTGAGTTTAATAAATTTATGATACCAAATATTTTTATTAGCGTAAAAGGAAGAGTACAGCAACGTTACAACCAACCAGATAATTTAGAATTAAAGGTATTACAAATGCAATTGTTAGAAGACGCCAAAACAAACCTATTTTCTAATTTAAAATTAAATATTAACATTGATTCTATAGATGATGCGATGATAAACACATTGAACAATTTATTTTCAAAATCAAAAGGAAAATGTAATGTGGAAATTTTAATACAAGACGAACAAGAAAACTTTGACTTAAAAATGCAGTACAATAAAAACAATATTAATGTAAATTTAGAAATGATAGAACAATTAGAAACCATAAACGGTTTAACTTTAGAGTTAAGTTAATTATTAATATTATTGCACTTATGTTTTCAAAATATAAAATCCCCATTATCACCCTAACACTTGTGTTATTGTGTGATCAAATAACTAAGCTTTATATCAAATCTCATTTTCCGTATGGTGATGTAGTAACGGTACTTGATAACTGGTTTAAAATTACGTTTATAGAAAACCCAGGAATGGCATTTGGCATGGAATTTGGAGGTGATATCGGTAAATTACTATTAAGTAGCATTCGCATCATAGCAGTTTTTTTTGGCTTTTACTATATTATAAAAATTGTTAAACAACAAGAATCTACTTTATACATTATTTGTGTATCTCTTATTTTAGCTGGTGCTTTGGGTAATATTATAGATTCTATTTTGTATGGATTAATTTTTACAGAAACAACAGCGTTTCAAGCCGCTAGCTTTACATTACAAGGCAATGGATACGCTTCATTTTTACATGGTAAGGTGGTAGATTTTTTTTATTTTCCTATCTATCAAGGTATATTTCCTGATTGGGTTCCTATTATTGGCGGGCAATCATTTGAATTTTTTAATGCTATATTTAATATAGCAGATATGGCTATATCATTTGGAATAGGAATTATTTTAGCTTTTAATAAAAGAATATTTAAACAAAAAAGTGAAAACGAACCGCATGAAACCTAAACAAACCATTTCATTTTTCAAGCTTTATCTATTATGTTTACTGAGCCTCACTTTGTGCAACCATAACTGTTGGGCTCAAGATGAAAAGGTATATAATGTTAATTTATTTAGTTTTTATACTAACAAAATTCATTACGGATTTTCGTTAGGCTACATACAAGCCAATTTTAATATTCAAAATAATAATACATCAAATATTCCAGACACCTTAATTGGAACTACCAAATACGCAGTAAAATCTATTTATGCCAATAACTTACCTGGCATCTCTATGGGCTTGTGTTTAGATTTAAAAATACATCAATATGTGCGATTGCGCTTTACCCCTAACTATAACTTTGCAAATCGTGAAATTGAATTTAATTTTGCAAACAAAAAATTAGATAGCACCATTACCTTTTTAAAAAGAATAGAATCGGCCTTATTTATTTTTCCTATTGATGTTAAAATACAATCTAAACGGTCACAAAACTTTAGTGCCTATTTTGTTTTAGGAGGCGGTATGAGTGTTGATCTAAACGCCAATCCAAAATCTCAAAGAAAAACATATCCTAATCAAATTATAGATGATGTTAAAGTAAATGGCTTAGATTTTTTTTATGATGGTGGCGCCGGTGCCGATTTTTATTTTCAATACTTTAAATTTGGAATGGAAATAAAATTAATGAATGGTTTAAATAACATTTTACAAAAACAAAACAACGTGTTTACAAATAGTATCAATAGCATTTACTCTCAAATGTGGCTATTTACCTTAACATTTGAAGGTTAACAAAATTAATACAACATGAGGCAATTAATTAATTTAGAAGTTCCATATTCTGTTGCTTACAATCCTGTATTGTTAAAAAAAGAAATACATACTTTTTGTAATTTAAAATTAAATGACGACACACAATACCAAATTTTAAAACGTAGTATTGATGCACGATCTAAACACATTAAAATAAATTTAAAAATTGAAGTTTATATAAATGAACCCATTCAAAATAATAAAATAGTAAAACACTATTTTAATGTAACTCAGGCTAAAAAAGAGGTTGTAATTATTGGTGCTGGCCCAGCTGGTTTGTTTGCCGCCTTACGTTGTTTGGAGTTAGGCTTAAAACCTATAGTATTTGAGCGTGGCAAACCAGTACAAGAGAGAAGGCGAGATTTGGCTGCAATTTTTAAACAACATATCATAAACGAACACAGCAACTACTGCTTTGGCGAAGGCGGTGCAGGTACCTATAGCGATGGGAAACTATATACACGCTCTAATAAACGTGGCGACATTAATAACATTTTAGAAACATTTATTTACCATGGTGCACACCCAGATATAGCAATAGATGCACACCCACACATTGGTACAAACAAACTACCGCAAATAATTACCAATATAAAAAATACCATTTTAGAATATGGCGGTGAGGTGCATTTTAATTCTCAACTTATTGATATTAATATTAAACAGCAGACTATTTCATCTATTCAAATTCAAAATACATTAACAAATATAATTAACGAAATTCACTGTCAAAATATTTTATTAGCCACCGGACATTCGGCACGAGATATATATTATTTGTTAAATAAACATCACATTTTGCTTGAAGCCAAACCCTTTGCTTTGGGCGTACGTGTTGAACATCCGCAAATCTTTATTGATTCTATTCAATATAAATGTTCATCTACAAATGAATTATTAAACAAACGCCAATTATTACCACCATCAGCCTATAACCTTACGCATCAATCAAAAGATTATCCAGTGTATTCTTTTTGCATGTGCCCGGGCGGCATTATAGCTCCATGTGCTACGGGACCAAAAGAAGTGGTAACTAACGGCTGGAGTCCGTCAAAAAGAAATAACGTGTATGCTAATAGTGGTATAGTAGTAGGCTTAAACACTAATGATTATAAGCAATTTGACAACTTTGGCCCTTTGTCAGGGTTAGAATTGCAAAAAGAATTTGAACACAAAGCATGGATTGCAGGCGGAAAAAATTTAAAAGCACCAGCACAAAATTTAAGTGATTTTATGCAAAATAAAATATCTCCAAAATTAATAGAATCATCTTACAATACTGGCACTACATCTGTAAATCTTAATAACGTATTAGGAAAAAAAATTACACAAAACCTTCAGCAAGCATTCACAGCATTTGACCAAAAAATGAAAGGCTTTATTTCTAACGATGCTATTGTGGTAGGTGTAGAATCTCGAACCTCTACGCCTGTAAAAATTCCGAGAGACAAAGAAACATTACAACACATACAAATTAAAAATTTGTACCCATGCGCCGAAGGTGCAGGTTACGCTGGCGGTATTATGAGTGCTGCAATGGACGGAATTAATTGTGTGGATGCAATTGAAAGGGGAGGGTAAGCTTTAAAATGACACACAATGTAAAATCAAACCCTATTTTTGCCATTGTTCCAAAATAATCCATCTCAATTTTACAAATTGAATACTTTTTTTATGTTTGGAATGAACAAACTTCAGAAGTAAGATGGATGTGTTCCTTTGATAAAACTGAAGAAGATCTTCATAGTTTTGTTGCTTTGCTCAAAAAATAATTACATGAAAATATAAAGCTTACTATTGTTTTTATTTTTATTATTTAAAATACATTAATATTTTAATACCTTTATGGGCTTATGCCAAATATAGTAGCCATTGTAGGACGTCCAAATGTTGGAAAATCTACTCTTTTTAATAGACTTACAGAAACAAGAGAAGCTATAGTTGATGAAATAGCTGGTGTTACACGTGACAGAAATTACGGTAAATCGCACTGGAATGGTGTTGATTTTAGTGTTATAGATACTGGAGGATATATAAGAGGAAGTGATGATGTTTTTGAACAAGAAATTTGTAATCAAGTACAAATTGCTATAGAAGAAAGTAATTGTGTGTTTTTTGTTACTGACGTTAGTGAAGGAGTTACCCAATTTGACCAAAACGTAGCAAACATTGTTAGAAAAAGTAAAAAACCTGTTTTTTTAGTAGTTAATAAAGTTGATAATAGCGAACGACATAGCTATGCCTCAGAATTTTATGCTCTAGGACTTGGAGATCCATTTTGTATTTCGTCAAATAGCGGTACAGGTACAGGAGAATTATTAGACGCAGTTGTAAGCTCTTTTAAGCCAATGGTGCCAGATGAGGTATTTGATAAACTCCCTAAAATAGCTATTGTAGGCCGACCAAATGTAGGAAAATCATCATTAGTAAATACACTATTAGGTGAAAATAGAAGCATTGTAACGGATATAGCCGGAACCACAAGAGACACTGTACATACACGATTTACAAAATTCGGTCACGACTTTTTTTTAATAGATACCGCCGGAATGCGAAAAAAATCTAAGGTTCACGAAGATTTAGAGTTTTATAGTGTAATGAGAACCATTAGAGCCATTGAAACATCAGATATTTGTGTGTTGATGATAGACGCTACATTAGGGGTAGAATCTCAAGATATAAATATTATACACTTAATAGTAACGAACCATAAAGGCATTGTAATTGTAGTAAATAAATGGGATTTAATAGAAAAAGACACCCATTCAACCAAACTATTTGAAGAAAAAATTCGCGCCTCAATTGCGCCTTTTAAAGATATTCCTATAGTTTTTACATCAGTTACAGAGAAACAAAGATTAATGAAAGTTATAGATGTTGCAATGCATGTACATCAATCAAAAACACAGCATATCAAAACAAGAGCATTAAACGATTTCTTTTTGCCGTTAATAGAAAATTACCCTCCCCCAGCTAGCAAAGGGAAACTAGTAAAAATAAAATACGTAACACAAATTCAAAATACTTGCGCCTTTGTGTTTTTTTGTAACTCGCCTCAATATTTACAAGACTCCTATAAACGCTTTTTAGAAAACAAATTTAGAGAGGCCTTTGATTTTAATGGTGTTCCAGTCACTTTTTATTTTAGAAGGAAAAGTTAAATTATTTATAAATAAAATAAGGCTAAATAAACTGCTCTCCTTTGTGCACCTTAACATCGTTTACAAAATTTCGTATTAATTGTTCATCTTGCTTTTTACATATAAGTAAAACGCCTTTCGATTCAACAACAATATAATCGTTTAAACCCTGCATTACAACTAGCTTTTCGTTTGGTACATTAACTAAGCAATTATTACAATCGTACTGTACAATGTTTTTTCCAATTAAAGCATTTTGAAATTTATCTTGTTTTATATGCGCATGTAAGGAGCCAAAGGTGCCAAGATCACTCCATCCTACAACAGAGGAGCGAACATAAACGTTATTTGCTTTTTCTAATAAAGAATAATCAATTGATATATTTTTACTATCTGTATAAGCTTTTGTTAAAAACTCTGCCTCTTTATCTGTTCCATAAATTTTTTCTCCCGCCTTAAATCGAGTAGCTAAAGGTTCATCATAAAGTTCTAAAGCATTTAAAAAGCCTTTAGTAGTCCAAATAAAAATTCCTGAATTCCATAAAAAATCTCCACTATCTATAAATTGTTGCGCAATTTCTAATGTAGGTTTTTCAGTAAATGTTTTTACTTTATACATGTTTTTATCTTGCTCTACCGCGGTTGAATTTACAAACTGTATGTAACCATAACCTGTATCTGGATTGGTTGGTTTGATACCTATAGTAACTAAACAATTATCTTCTTTGGCTTTTATTACACAAGATTTAATAGCTTTTTTAAACGCATCTTGATTTAAAATTAAATGATCGGATGGTGCAACTATGGTAACTGCATTTTTATTTAATTTATGTATTTTATTGGTAGCATAGGCTAAACATGGTGCTGTGTTTCTTCTAAGAGGTTCAACAAGGATATGGGTTGGATTAAGTTGTGGTAGTTGCTCTTCAATAATAGTTTTATAATCTATATTGGTTACAATAAAAATATTTTGAGGTAAACATATGCTTTCAAATCTTTCATAAGTTTGTTGAAGTAGTGTGCTACCAACGCCAAGTATATCTAAAAATTGCTTCGGTTTTTTTGAAGTACTCATGGGCCAAAACCTCGACCCTACACCGCCAGCCATAATAATACAATATGTGTTTTCCATTTTGTTAGATTAATCAATAACTACAATTATGCAAATGTAGGATATTAATCTAAAATTTAATTAAACATATACTAAATATAAAATCAGGATTAACTGATTTCACATTAATTAGCAGTAGCCCCTATAAATTCTCTATTCATTCTGGCAATGTTTTCAATTGAAATTCCTTTAGGGCATTCAACTTCACAAGCGCCTGTGTTGGTGCAGTTTCCAAAACCTTCTTCATCCATGGCTTTTACCATGTTTAATACACGTTGTTTGCGTTCTACTTGACCTTGTGGTAATAATGCTAATTGCGATACTTTTGCAGATACAAATAACATGGCCGATCCGTTTTTACATGTAGCCACACAAGCACCACAACCTATACATGCCGCAGCACTAAAGGCTTCATCTGCATCAGGTTTTGGTATTAAAATGTTATTCGCATCTTTTGGATTACCAGTGTTTACTGATACATAGCCACCGCTGGCAATAATGCGGTCAAATGCACTTCTATCAACAGCTAAATCTTTTATTACCGGAAATGCTACTGAACGCCATGGCTCTACCACAATGGTGTCGCCATTTTTAAACGAACGCATGTGTAACTGGCAGGTAGTAACCCCTTGTAATGGACCATGTGGCTTACCATTAATGTGCATACTACACATACCACAAATTCCCTCACGGCAATCATGGTCAAACGCAATAGGTTCTTTACCTTCATGAATGAGTTTTTCATTGAGTACATCAAACATTTCTAAAAAAGACATGTCAGTTGAAATGCCTGATAATTTGTGTGTTTCAAACTGACCAGTAGTTTTAGAGTTTTTTTGTCTCCAAACCTTTAGTGTTAAATTTAGTTCCATAATTTTAATTTTTTAATTAACTGATTCCTTTACTATTTATACGATCGTTGCGCTATTTTAATATTCTCATATTTAAGCTCTTCTTTATTAAGCGTCCATTGCCCGTCGTTAATATATTCCCAAGCGGCAACGTATGAAAAATTAGCGTCATCACGTTTAGCCTCTCCTTCTTCGGTTTGGTGTTCTTCTCTAAAATGACCGCCACAGCTTTCTTCACGGTGAAGCGCGTCCATACACATTAATTCACCTAATTCTAAAAAATCGGCTACACGTCCTGCTTTTTCAAGGTCGGGGTTAAATTCATTTGCTGCGCCTAATACTCTCACATCATTCCAAAATTCAGTTCTAAGTGCGCGTATTTCTGTAATAGCTTCGGTTAATCCTTTTTTATTACGTCCCATTCCGCATTTGTTCCACATAATTAACCCAAGGCGCTTATGAAAGCTTTCAACGGATTGTTTGCCTTTTATGTTAAAAAATTTATTTATTAAATCTTGTTGGGCATTATAGGCTTTATCAAATTCTGGGTGATTGGTTTTTAATTTATCTATCGAATCTGTTTTGTCTTTTTCGCTACTCATACGCGATACCTCTTCAGCTAAATAAACCCCTAAGGTGTATGGAATTACATAGTAACCATCTGCCAAGCCTTGCATTAAGGCTGACGCGCCTAATCTGTTTGCGCCATGGTCAGAAAAATTAGCTTCACCTAAGGCGTATAAACCTGGTACGGTGGTCATCAAATTGTAATCTACCCAAAGACCGCCCATGGTATAATGTACAGCAGGGTATATCCTCATTGGCACTTCATAAGGGTTTTCGCCCGTTATTTGATGGTACATATCAAATAAGTTACCGTATTTTTCTTTTACAACTTTTTTACCTAGGTTAAATGTCTCTTGTTCAGATGGGTTTGTAAGCCCTTTTTTTACAGCTTCTGTTTTGCCATAACGCATGGTGTTAAATTTAAAATCTAAATAAACAGCCATTTTTGAAGTACCTACGCCATATCCAGCATCACAACGTTCTTTTGCTGCTCTTGATGCTACATCACGAGGAACTAAATTTCCAAATGCAGGGTAACGTCTTTCTAAGTAGTAATCTCTTTCTTCTTCGGGTATGTCATTTGGCTTACGATGATCATCTTTTTTCTTAGGTACCCAAATTCGCCCGTCGTTTCTAAGTGATTCAGACATTAAAGTTAATTTTGATTGATGATCGCCACTTACAGGAATACATGTTGGGTGAATTTGTGTAAAGCAAGGATTTCCAAAAAAAGCGCCTTTTTTATGGGCTTTCCAAGCAGCAGTTACATTGCTTCCCATAGCATTTGTAGATAAATAAAATACGTTTCCATATCCACCAGTACATAATAAAACAGCATGACCGAAGTGTTTTTCTATGGTTCCATCTATTAAGTTTCTAGCAATAATTCCTCGTGCTTTACCATCTATTGTAACTACATCCAGCATTTCATGCCTTGCTAAAAGTTCTACATTGCCTGAACCCACCTGACGCTGAAGTGCAGAATATGCACCTAAAAGCAATTGCTGACCTGTTTGCCCTGCTGCATAAAATGTTCGTTGCACTTGTGTACCTCCAAAAGAGCGGTTGCTCAAAAGTCCACTATATTCTCTTGCTAATGGAACGCCTTGGGCTACACATTGATCTATAATGCTTGAAGACACTTCTGCCAAACGATGCACGTTGGCTTCACGAGCTCTATAATCGCCACCTTTAATGGTATCATAAAATAAACGGTAAACAGAATCGCCATCATTTTGATAATTTTTTGCTGCATTAATTCCACCTTGTGCCGCTATAGAATGGGCTCTACGAGGCGAATCTTGAAAACAAAACACTTTTACTTTATAGCCCATTTCTGCTAAGGTGGCAGCTGCTGATGCGCCGGCTAAACCTGAACCTACTACTAAAACCTCTAAACTTCTTTTATTGGCTGGATTTACTAAATGAACGGTAGAACGGTATTTGGTCCACTTTTGGTCTATTAGTCCGTCTGGAATTTTTGAATTTAAAACTGACATATTTTTATCTTTATTTTAATATTTAAACTATTAATGAATCCAATGGCAAAAAACGGCAATTGGCATGGCTGCAAACAAACCACAAACTATTATGGAAAACCAAATACCAAATTGTTTGATAAAAGGTGTGTATTTTTTATGGTTTAACCCTAAAGATTGAAAGGCAGATTGAACACCATGTAATAAATGAAACAACAAGGAGCCTACTCCTAATAAATAAATAGCCACTGCTAAAGGGTTTGAAAAAGTTTCTAAAATTTCGGTATAAGTATTATGTTCATGATTTGTATAAAGGGCTACTTTGGTTTCTACCCAAAAATCAGACAAATGCACTACTAAAAATAATAATAACAATGAACCCAAAACGCCCATACTTCGACTATACCATTTAGAATTGGTATTATTATTAGTGGTATGATAAGCAATTGGGCGAGCTTTTTTATTATGTAAGGTTACAATTAACGCTTGAATAACATGCGCAATAAGCCCAGCAAATAAGCCTATTTCTACTATTCTGATAACTATATTATGCGACATAAAATAACATGCGGCGTTAAATATCTGTCCCCCATCATTACAAAAAATAGTGGCATTAATACTTACATGAACAATTAAAAAAGACACTAAAAAAAAGCCCGTAAGGCCCATGATTACTTTTTTACCAATTGAAGATTGTGCTAAACTCATAGATTAAATACATTAGAAAATGTAAATTTAATATTCAAAATGGCTTATTCAAGCATATTTAAAAAAAAATATTAGATAAAATCTGTTTATAACTAATGGCAGAATCAAGTTGTAAATTTAAATTATTTCCATTGTTAGTTGCTCAAAGCTTACTTAATTTATAATTGATAAAAAGAGTAGAACAAATTAAATTTTAATAAACTTCAATATTTTTAATTTTGCGTTATTAGTTTTTATTAGCGCAAAATACAAGCCATTAGCTAACGATTCTATACTTTTAGTGCTTTCAATTTCATTTGTATAAAATGATGCAACTTCTGAGCCATATAAATTAAGTATTTTAATTTCTCTTTTTTCTGAATAATCAAATTTAAATGTGATATTATTTACGGCAGGATTTGGGAAGATTATAGGTGTTTCATTATCTTTTTTATATTCTATTGTATTAATATTTATACCGTACTTTATATTTAAAATGGGAGCAAATTCCATATTAGTAGCATTGTTATAAGTGAGTTTACCACCACTTGTATTGGGAATTGAAATAATAAATTGAGTAATGGAATCATTTTTTAAATGCGGTATTATAGATGTTGGTAAATCAAGGCGAAGCCAATCTGCATCGTTTGTATAAGATCCAAAAACACAAGCTGTGCCTGTAGCTGTTGGTAAATCGTTTAAATCTGCAGCTTCTACTTGTGGGGTTGGGCCAAAATTACCGCGTTTTAACTTAACTATTACAGTTGTAGTGGCTGTTAAAATATTGTTTCCTATAAGTGATTGCCTTCGTATAAAAATACTTGCTCGAGCTATAGCTGTATCCTTTAAAGTTTTATTACTAAACGACAAATGTGTTGAAACAAATTCACTACCACTTTCACCTAATGATATAGCGTTTGATATGTTACCTAAATTGCTAATACTACCATCTCTATTACTTCCTTGCGATAATACGTAATAGTCTTCCATAAGCGCTTTATGATAAAACTTTTGAGTTTGATAGTTCATCAAATCAATATAACCTTGAGGTGATAAGTGAAAGCAATCTAAAAAGAAACCATAGTTACGCATAGATGCTTTAGGAGATGGATAATTAATATATCCTGCAGGTAGTGTAGCGCTATTTACAGCATAAGTGCCAGATGGCGCAATAGCTAAGGGGGTTATCTGACCATAAATATGCTGCATTAAGCTGGTGCATTTTATAAATGTTACTTTGGTGGTTCGCCCAACTCTTGCTTCCAAAGTATCTAAAAAACGATTCAGCGTTTTATTAATTGTTAAATTATCTGGTTGCCCCATATTATTCCAATTAGTATAAAAAGGATGAGAAGTTGGTTGTGCAAATGTGGTAATAACCTCTGCAAAATTAGAATATTGATACCCTCCAATAATAACACGAATATTAGGCCTAATAGCTTTAATAAAATTGATAATTTTAAACAAACGTTTAGTTACAGTGTCTATTAATGAATCGGTACGAGAATTTGTATAACTTGTATTCCAATTTCCTAAAAAATCATTACCGCCCAAACTAATATGTACCAACTTAATTGATGATTTGTTTGTTAATTGCGTTTGAATTTCAGATAGCTTGGCGGTTTCTAAAAAGTCGTTTGTTTCTGCCCCATTTTGAGCTAAAATACTATTACTAAAATATTTAAAATGGTTAAATCCCCATTTTTTTAACACTGTATTTAAGGTTAAGTCGTTATGCATAAAAGCAGCCCAACTATCACCTACTAACAGTATCTTTTCTTCGTTTGTTTCATTACATTGAGCGTAGGTTAATTGATTAAACACAATACTAATTATAAGTAATAAAAAGTGTTTTTTCATAGAGAAATAAAATAAATTAGATGATAGCCTGTAAGTATAGTAAATGTTATTTTTGGCGAAAATAAAACTATAATTTTATTTTATCATTGAAGTTGTTAAACTTGTTCTGTTCAAATTACTAAAAAAACCCATAATTTTAAGGTTTTACATTTTTTTAATTTGTTTTATAACTCATATTAATTTTACTAAAAATATACTTAACTAAATAAAATGCAAAAACTCGAAAACTATATTGATGGACAATTAGTAGCCCCTTTAAATAACCAATATTTTGAAAACATTGATCCTTCAAAAGGAATCCCTTATTCTTTAATACCAAATAGTGATGCCGCTGATGTAGATTTAGCAGTAAAATCAGCCCAAGCAGCGTTTCCATTATGGAAATCTTTATCAAAAGAAAAACGTTCTGATTATTTAATAAAAATAGCTGAATGTATTGAAAGAGATTTAATGTCATTGGCTTTAGCCGAAAGTATTGATAATGGCAAACCTTTGAGTTTGGCTTTAAAAGTGGATATTCCACGAGCTGCAGCTAATTTTAAATTTTATGCTACAGCTATTTTACATGATGCTACAGAGGCTTATGCCATGGAAGATAGTGCTATGAATTATACCGTTCGTCAGCCAATAGGCGTGGCTGGATGTATTTCACCATGGAATTTACCACTCTATTTGTTTAGCTGGAAAATAGCACCGGCCTTAGCTTCTGGCTGCACTGTAGTGGCTAAACCATCAGAAATTACACCCATGACGGCCTACTTGTTATCCAAAATTTGTTTGGAGGTGGATTTACCAAAAGGTGTTTTAAATATAGTACACGGTACTGGTGCTAAAGTAGGGGCTGCTATTGTATCTCATAAAAACGTGCCAGTTATTTCATTTACTGGAGGCACTAAAACAGGCGAAAACATTGCGCTTACAACAGCTCCATTGTTTAAAAAATTATCATTAGAACTGGGGGGTAAAAATCCCAACATCATTTTTGCCGATTGTAATTATGACAAAATGCTTTCCACTACTTTGCTATCTTCCTTCTCAAATCAAGGACAAATATGCTTGTGCGGCTCACGTATTTTTATTGAAGCATCTATTTATGATAAATTTAAAGCCGATTTTATTCAAAAAACCAATGCTTTAAAAGTTGGACCACCACTTAATGATGGTAGCAAAATAGGCGCTATTGTATCTAAACCGCACTTTGAAAAAATATTATCTTATATAGAATTAGCCAAACAAGAAGGTGGTAAAATAGTAGCAGGTGGAAATGCAAAAACACTTGCAGGAGATTATCAAAATGGCTATTACATAGAACCAACCATTATTGAAAACTTAGCCTATGATTGCAGAACCAATCAAGAAGAAATATTTGGGCCTGTTGTAACCATCACTCCTTTTACATCTGAAGAGGTGCTTATTAAAATGGCTAACTCTACGCAATATGGCTTAGCAGCCACTGTATGGACAGAAAATATTAACAAAGCTAATAGCATAGCGTTAAAATTAGAATCGGGGATAGTGTGGGTAAACTGTTGGTTGCACAGAGATTTGCGAACCCCCTTTGGTGGTATAAAAAAATCTGGTGTAGGCAGAGAAGGCGGATTTGAAGCCATTCATTTTTTTACTGAACAAAAAAATATTTGCATTAAAATAAACTAAACGTTAAAATAAAAACTATGTCTGACAACTTAAAAACCTGCCCCCAATGCGAATGCCCTTATGCATATGCTACACAAAACACAAATTATACTTGTCCAGATTGCGCTCATACATGGGATAGTAAAGATATTTTTGAGGATGATACCTTAAAAGTAATCGACTCAAACGGTAATGTTTTACAAACAGGAGATACAGTGGTTGTGATAAAAGATTTGCCTGTAAAAGGCGCATCTAAAGCCATTAAAGCCGGCACAAAAGTAAAAAACATTAAACTAACAGATGGCGACCATAATATTGATTGTAAAATAGAAGGATTTGGAAGCATGGCTTTAAAATCGGAATTTGTAAAAAAAGCATAAACTATATAATTATAGTAACACCATGGCCTATAGCGAAGCGTTAGCAAACAGAATTAGAGAATCTCTTTTGTATATTGATAATGCCACAGAAAAAGAAATGATGGGAGGCTTAGTATTTATGATAAATGATAAAATGTGTGTGGGCATCATAAAAGATGAAATGATGTGCCGAATTAATCCAGCATTTCATGATGAAGCCATTAGCAAAAGAGGCTGTAGAACCATGAATTTTACTAAAAAGCCCATGAGGGGTTATGTGTTAATAAACGACGATGGTGTAAAAACCAAAAAAGAATTTGAGTATTGGATAAACCTGAGTTTAGAGTTTAATCCGCAAGCAAAATCATCTAAAAAGAAAAAATAAAACTCAAAAAAACATGCGTTTTATTTCGGCTCATAAAATATTTGATGGTACTAAATACCTTCCTTCGGATACCGTTATTATTGTAAATAATTACAACAATCAAATTATTGATATTACAACTACCTCCCAAATTGATTTATTAAAAATTGAAAAAATTGACGGCATCTTATGCCCTGGCTTTGTAAATGCCCACTGTCATTTAGAATTAAGCCATTTAAAAAATAAAATAAACAAAGGAATTGGAATTGTTGAATTTGGAAAAGAAGTGATTTCTAAACGCCATCAATTTTCAAAATCTGAAATTCAACAAGCAATAAAAGATGCAGATCATTTGATGTATCAAAATGGTATTTCAGCCGTAGCTGATATTTGTAATTCAAATGATACCCTATTAGTTAAACAAGAATCAAAAATTAAATACCATTCGTTTATTGAATTAATTGGGTTTAATCCCAAATCTTCAAATTCTATTTTTGATGAAGGTATAAAAATAATGCAACAATTTGTTAACGCTAATCTATCAACCTCTCTAGTAGCGCATGCCCCTTATTCTGTTTCTGTTGATTTGATTAAAAAAATAACAGCTTATGCCAACCAACAAGAACACTTATTTAGTATTCATAATCAAGAGAGTGAACATGAAAACGAACTGTTTGTAAATGCTACCGGCGCTTACATCGATTTGTACCGTTATTTAAACATCAATGTTAATTTTTTTTCACCAACAAAAAAAAGTAGTTTATTATCTGTGTTACCATCTTTACATAAAGATGTTCAATCTATTTTGGTTCATAATTCTTTTACATCTCTTAATGATTTTGAAACCGCTCAAAGTGCACTAAACAAGGTGTTTTGGTGTATTTGCCCTTTATCTAATTTATTTATAAGCGGTGATTTTAGAAATTTTAATTTAATGGCTACTGCCCCAAATCAATTAATAATAGGAACAGATAGTTTGGCTAGTAATCAAACGCTCTCTATAATAGATGAAATCAATGGCGTGTTGCAACGTTATCCCGGCACAACTTTAGAGTTACTTTTACAAGCCGCCACTTACAACGGGGCAAAGGCCTTACAGCTAAACGATAGTTTTGGTGCTTTCAAAATAAACGCTACCCCAGGCATTAATTTGTTACAACCAAAAAACAAAACATACAAACTCACTCGAGTTTTATAACTTTGCTTTTATAAACTCTAACATTTTAGTATATAAATGCAATCGCGTTTGTCCACCATATATACCATGGTTTTTGTTAGGATAGACCATAAAATCAAAAGCAATATTATGTTTTACTAACTCGTTTGCCAACTCCATAGAGTTTTGATAATGCACATTATCATCGGCACTACCATGAATTAATAAAAAATTTCCTTTAATATTTTTTGCAAAATTAATTGGCGAGTTATTTTCATAACCCAATTTATTAGATTGAGGGGTTTGTAAAAAACGTTCGGTATAAATGTTATCATAGTATTTCCAGTTGGTAACTGGCGCTACAGCAATGGCTGCTTTAAAATAATCTGCACCTTTTGAAATAAGCAATGAAGCTAAATAGCCACCAAAACTCCAGCCCTGAAACCCTATCCGGTCTCTATCTATATACTCAAGGTTAGATAAATATTGAGCTGCTTCTATTTGATCTTTGGTTTCGTAATGTCCTAATTGCATAAAGGTGCTGTGTTTAAAATCTTTACCTCTACCCATAGTGCCTCTACCATCTACACAAGTGACTATGTACCCTTCTTGATTAAGTAATGAATGCCACCAATAATCAAAATTATTCCATTGATTAGCACTGGCATTGGAGCCAGGCCCGTTATAAGCATACATATAAACGGGATACTTTTTACGTGGGTCAAAGTTATTGGGTAGTTTCATCCAGCCATGTAATAAAATACTATCACTATTTTTAAACGAAAAATAGGTTTTGTTAGTGGTTACGTGTTCGTTCTTTTTGTCGTTTAATGTTTGATGCGATTCAAGTACTTTTACAATGTCTCCATTTATGCTGTGTAATGTGTACACTGGCGGGGTATTAATGTCAGAATAAGAATTTAAAAAGTATTTAAAGCCTTTTAAAAATTTTGGGTTAGCAGTTCCATTAGCAGACGTTAGTTGTGCTTTTTCGTTACCATTAATGTTAATGCTAAATAAAGTACGGTTCATTTGACCATATTCTGTAGATGTAAAATATAATTTTTTTGAACTTGGGTCAAAGGCTTTTAAATCTACAACATCCCAATTTCCATTTGTTATTTGATTGATAAGTGTGCCGTTTAAATTATAAAAATATAAATGATTATACCCTGATGATTCACTGCTCCAAATAAAACCTGTGTTATCCACAAAGGTTAAATTATCAGTAATATCAACATAGGTGGTTGATGTTTCTGTTAAAATAATTTGATCGACCCACGTTTTGATATTTACAAAATGTAATTCTAAATTGTTTTGTAGTCTGTTTAGTTTTTCATAAGATAACGTTGCGGCATCATTAGTCCATTTAATACGAGGAATATAAATGTCAGGATTTTTACCTAAGGCTACAGATTTTGTTTTAGCTGTAGTAATATCATATATCAATAAAGATACAGTAGAGTTTGCTTCTCCGGCTTTAGGATATTTAAAACTTTCTTTATCAGGATAACTATTACCGTTGAAAATTTCCATGTTAAACTCTTTTACTTTACTTTCATCAAACCTCACAAATGCCAATTTTGTACCGTCTGCATTCCAAGCAAAATATACGGGTTCACTAAACTCTTCTTCATATACCCAATCAGCCCAGCCGTTTTTAATTTTATTGAGTTCGCCATCTTTTGTAATTTGAGCTTCTTTATTGCTTATTAAGTTTTTGATGTAAATGTTGTTTTTATAAATAAATGCAATGGCATCACCTTTAGGAGAGAAGGTTGGGAACATTTGCTCTTGTTTGTCTGATAGTGGCGTTAAAATGGTGCTTTTTAAATCATAAACAAAATAGGTGGTATAACTTGAATGTCGGTAAATAGTAGTTGGTTTTTGGTTTATTAAAAGTTTGCTTTCATCATTATTAAAAGTAAACCCTGCAGGAAAAATTGGTTTTCCGTTAATATATAACTTTTTAGCAAATAGGATGTTTTGATGACGTTCGGTAGAGTCAATTAAATTGTGTTTAGTAATATATACACTATCAATATTATTTTCAATTTTTAATCCGGTTGTTAAATAATATACACCATCAGCCATCATGTTATAATCCGATAGTAGTTTTGTTTTATAATCAGCATGGGTTATAATATCCTTTAAGTTTAAAAAAGGCTGTGCAAATACTAAATAAGCGTTAAAAAATAAAAAACTAACAGTTATATATAATTTCATTGTAAAAAAATTGAGTAAAACTTTAAATATAGTTATTTAATTAGCCTTAAACTTATAAAGAAAAAATTAGTCATGGGTTAAAAAAAATTTAAGATGCGTTTTTTTAACCTAAACCTAGATTGCTGCAAAACTAAAAGTTTAAAATTTTTATTAATTCTCATTACTTTTTATGTGTGTCAGTGCCTAAAATACGTTGACCATTTTTAAAGAGACAAATTAACTTTAAAAATGATAAAAACGTTCTGCCTGGAACGTTTTCATGCATATGTTGCAAAAATTGGTAAACGTCTATCTTTAACATTTTCTTCTATAGCTTCATCACTTAAACCATACCAATACTGAAGTAAAAGCATCTTAAATAAAATTAAAGCGCTATAACTAGAACGTCCTTCAATAGATTGCCCTTTGGAATAATACTTTTTTAATTCTGTTTCAATGTCAACAGCTTGCAGTATTGAATTAACTCTTTTAAACAAAAGGGTATGAACTTATGGATGCTCTATTAGCGTATCTACTAAGGATGGTGTATTGTTTTTCTTGATCACAACAAAAGACACAAAAAAAGACCTTGTAAAGCATAATAAAATCAATAGTTATAAACAAATAACCGTTTAAAATGTTAATGTTTTATGATTGCAGCGGTCTTTTTTTTTGAATAAGTTATTAAACCCCTTGGATTACATGTAGTATGTTTTTTTGAAATCTCGTAAAATATCTTAACATTGAGTTAACATAAATTTTATTTTACATTACTATGAAAGCATTTTTATTATTTATTTTAAATTTTGTTGTTATTTTTATTGTCTCTTCACAAACGTATAATAATAAAAAATCTTTACCAGTAACAGAAAAAAAGGTAGATTTGGAGATATACGAAAACGAAAAGCCGTTTGATACAGAAGAAGAAAACAAGCTTATCAATGATTATAAACAAGGTAAAATTTCACCTGAAAGTGCTGAGTTTAAAAAATTTAGAGAGTTAGGTTTATTACAGTATTATGAAATAAACATAAAAGATGGAAAATCTGAATTAACCAGAAAAATAGATTTTTCAAAAACAAAAAATATACCACAAGTACCAAAATTATTAAATAAAACAGCCAGTCCAAATCCTACCTATTGTGAGTTTCCTGATGTAGAAGGGGATAGAATGTGGAGTTTAAACCAAACCATTGATGCAGTACAACTCATAGCAATACCTTTTCAGTTTTGTTTTTATGGAAGTTATTATTCTAGCGTTTATGTAAGCGTGCATGGTAATATTCAATTTCCATACACAAACCCAGCCACCACTGCATCTGTAACAACAGGATTTAATTCTATGTCTTTTCCGACTAAACCATTTAGAATGATTGCCCCATATTGGGCTGATGTGGTTGCTAATATCAACAATCCAGCCAACGGTATTAAATATGGTAAAGTTTTAGTAAAAGCCTATCAAAATAGAATGGTTATAAGTTGGGACAGCTGCGTACATTACGTTTTTTCTAACCTCTCTTGGCGTTTTGATATGCGAAATTCATTTCAGTGCGCTATTACAAATGGGTTAGACCCCATATTACCCCCTGGTAAAAATGTAGGATTTTATTATTCACAAATGGATTGGGCGTGCGGCACAGATTCTGGTTGTAAAAATGGCTTTCCAAATTATACTACTACAACGCCTAAAACACCAGGAACTGTTGGTTGTAACTTAGGAGATAGTATAAACTACTTTCAGTTAGGCAGATTTTTGTATGATAATTTTAATTATGATGGACCATATGGTAATGATGACGGGGTGCATTGGCTTACTGGCAAAAAAGTATTTATGAATATATGTACATTACCTGGATCAAATTTAGATCCAATATCCTTAGAAATTGGAGATTGTGATACAATTAAAATATGTGGTAATGATACTGCAGTTATAAAAAATATATTTATTGGCCCTGAGCCATTCCAAATTACTAATGTAAATGTTACAACCCCTCCAGGATTATTAGGTTCATTAACTTATACTACACAGTATATGGCTGGGGCTACTGCTGTGTTTATAAAAGTAAATGCAAATAATGCATCACCTGGATTACATAAAATAACTATGACTGGAACAGATAATGGTATACCTTCAAAAACAACTATTCAAGAATTTTATGTACTTGTAGATGCAAATGCTCCAACTTCATCTACAAATGGTACCATACAGGTAACTCCTAATGTTGGAATATGCCCTGGAATGGTTGCTACCGCTTCACTTATATTGCCTAGTATGCTTGGCGTATCAAATATCATGTGGAACAATGGGATTAAAGGTTTAACAACTTCATATACTGTACAGCCATACGCTAGCCCTGAGATATATGTAACTTTTAAATCTGGAGGTGGATATGGTTGTTTAAAAAGTATTTTTAATAATTTAGTTTTAAGCCCGGTTCCTTTAATTCAATTTAATGGAAATACAACTTATTGTGATAGTGAGCCATTTACAACCATTACAGCCACTAATATAGGATCTGGCAATCAAGGGCAAACTACATTTACATGGACACCTATATTTGGAACCTCTTCAAATACCTTCAATAGCACTTCCAATTTAACGACAGGCTCCTATTCAATTTTAGCTCAAAATAGTGCAGGTTGTTATGGATTTAATTATATTAACATAAACTCTAAAGAAGCTCCAAACATTACTAGCTTAACCAATAATTCATCTTTTAATAAGATTATCTATTGCCCTAATTTGGATTCGGCTAGGGTAAATTTAAAGTATGGCTTAACTAATACCGTGCAATGTGGCGTTGCCCTTACACCATGTCAATCGTCATCTACCAAAACAGTGGGTACAGGTACCTTAACAGTTTCAGATAATTTTTCAAACCCATTTGTTTGTTTAGTTCCTACTAGTCGACATCAATATTTATATAGAGGGTCAGAGCTTTTAGCTGCTGGTGTTGTAGCAGGAAAAATTAATTCATTATCATTTATGTTTGCCAATTTGGGTATTATTCTTACATATCCAAACACAGTAATAAAAATAAAATGTACCTATAAAAATAGTATAACCGAATTTGATAATAATGGATTTACTACCGTATTTAGCGGTGATGCCAATTTAACCTTACCAATTACCACATTTTTATTTATCCAACCTTATTTGTGGGATGGTTTGAGCAATATCTTAGTTGAAGTATGCCATGCTAAAGCTTTTGCCAACAATTTAGCTAATCCTAAAGCATTACTATCTACCACTTCGTTTACTTCTGCTATTGGTGTTACGTCTAATGCTAATGCGTGTATAAGTAATTTTATAGGAGCATTAAATAATAGAAGACCGATGATTATTTTTGGTAATTGCCAAGCTCAACAATTTGCTAGCAGTTTTAGTTTAAATTTAACTCCAATCATTCCAACTGTTCCAGTAATTAAAGCCTCTAAAGATTCAATAAAAATTAAATTACCAATTCCTTCAGCAACCCCTATAACTTATACATTAACAGTTACTAATACTATAACCGGTTGTTTTACTCAAAGAACAATCGATATTATTGTGCCCTCCATTCAATCCAGTATTACCGTTATACCCAAAACAGCAACTCTTTGCGAAGGTATTCCATTATCAATAATTGCTTCGGGGGTTGGACAATATGTTTGGTATCATAATCAAACTCATAATTCAAATATTGTAGCAACCACATCTGTTATAACAGTTACCCCCCCTCCCGGTATTAATAATTATATAGTTGTAGGTAACACACCATGTGATGGCATGGTTGCTGTATCTGACACCAAAACGGTAACAGTAACAATTATTCAAAAAGCAATATTAGATTTTAAAGGGGTTAAAGAAGTAACAAAATGCGCTAATATGCCTGTAATACTCTCTCCTACTTTAACCAGTTTAATATCAAATAATGATGGAAAGCCATATACTTTTATGTGGTATGAAATGCCCAGCTTTATGCCAGCTTCAGGAACAAATAACACAGCTACGTACCAATTTAATAAAAACAATTCAACTACTATGATAGTTGTAGCTACAGGATCGTGCGCACATTTAGCATCTCATACTATTGTAGTTAATATACTACCTAATATGTTAGTGGCCGCTATAACAAATTCGGTAAGTGTATGTACCAATGCCAAATATGAATTTAATAGTCTCGTTCAAAATGGATACAAACCATTTAATTATGCATGGCAAGATCATAACAATAATTTAATTTCTAATAGTAGCGCTATTAAACATACAGCACCAGGTGCACCAGGTTATTACGAAGTAAAATTAACAGTACAAGATAGTTGCGCTTATACATTCACCACTTCAGCATTTGTATTAACTAATTTATGCTCATTAGATGTACCCAATGTGATATCTCCTGACGGTGATGGTGTGAATGATACTTGGGTAATAAAAGGAATAGAGTTACGACCAAATACATCTGTTGTAATACACGACAAATGGGGAAGATTAGTATTTGAAACAACAAATTACAAAAACGATTGGAATGGGAGCAATACAAGTGGTGTGTATTATTATATGATAAATAGCCCTGGAGATAAAATATATACTGGATTTATTACAGTGTTTGCTAAACAGTAAAAATTCAATCTTAAAAAAGACTTTTCTTTTTTGAAAGTGAACATAAAAAACAACTTTTAAAAGTTAATTTTCTATTATTTTATCATTTTCAAAAAATAGGATACGCCCAGTATATTCTTTTAGCAGCAAAGCATCATGAGTAGCTATAATAACCAACAAACCTTGTTTTGTTAACTCAGAAAATACATTTAAAATGGCTTTTGATGATTCAAAATCTAAATTACTATTTGGTTCATCAGCAATTATAATTGAGGGATTATTAATAAGCGCTCGAGCAATGCATATTTTTTTGTGCTCACCTGAAGATAATTGACTTGGGTAATGATCAATTTTATGAACCATACCTACTTTATTTAATACCTCCTCTGCTTGAAATCTTATTTGTTTTTGATTTTTCCAACCTAGCGCAACTAATACTAATTTTAAATTTTCAAATACTGTTTTAGTACTTAACAAATTTAAATCTTGAAGTATAACCCCTAAATTTTTTCTGAGTAATGCAATATTTTTTTCTTTTATGTTACTAAGTTTAAAATTTAATACGCTTATATCTCCAGTAGTTTCTTGATGAGCGACATACAGTGATTTTAAAAAAGTGCTTTTACCCGATCCTGTTTTACCATATAAATAAACAAGCTCACCTTTATATAATTTTAAATTGATATTAGAAATTATAGTGTCGTTATCAAAAAAAATAGAACCATTATTTATTTCTACATAAACGTTATTGCTATAATTTATCATACTAAGTATTTACATTAATTATAAAATTCAAAAATACGCCTAATTGTTAAATTAACAACCTAAGGTTAATAAATCAATTAAAAACATTAATCTCTTATGTTCAATCCTTTTAGCTTTGAATTATTAAGCCATAATAGGATTCTAACTCTATTAACATTTAATGAAAAAAAATATATTTATATTTTGTTTGATAAGTCTAATTTTTGTTAGGCTAAAAAGTCAAAATACAAGTGTATATACTGATAATGAAAATTTATACTTTAACGCTTTAGAATTTTTTGATAAAAAACAATATTCAGCAGCTTTAGTTCATTTTACTAAATATTTAGATGTAACGCATCAACCATTACATGAAATAGATTCAAAATTATACCAGTCTATATGCAAAATAGAGTTGTTTCATAAGGATGGGGATTGGGATTTAAAACAATTTATTCAAAAATACCCAACCAGTAATAAGCTTAAAAAAGCCTATTATTATTTGGCAATTTCCAATTTTAGAAAAAAGAAATTTGAAGAAGTTATTTCTACTTTTAATCAAGTAGAAGAAGACGAATTAACATTAGAAGAAAAACATGAGTTTTATTTTAAAAGAGGCTATAGTTATTTTTCAACCAACAATTTAGATAATGCCACAAATGATTTTAAAAAAATAGTTCAAGATTCATCTAAATATCAAGAGTCTATTAGATATTATTTAGCCTACATTAATTACATTAATAAAAACTATACTGATGCTTTAAAAGAATTTAACGTGTTAAAAAAATCTGAAACTTTTTCAAATGTGGTTCCATTTTATATTATTCAAATTAATTTTTTACTTAATAAATTTGATGATGTAATTATAGATGCTTTAGAATTTATAAAAACATATAGCGATTCACCAAAATTATCGGAACTATATTTATTATTAAGTGATACTTACTTCACAAAATCTGATTTTAGTAATACCCTACATTATTATCATAAAGCCGATAGTCTCGAAGTTATTCTAGATAAAAATATGTGTTTTAAAATAGGTTACGCATATTTTTTTAATAAACAATTTGATAAAGCCATTGCAAAATTTTCAAAAAACTTGTTAGGTCAAGATAGTATAAGTCAAATATCATTATATTATTTAGCTAAATGTTACTTGCACCAAAATGAAAAATTAAAAGCTCGACAAGCCTTGCTATTAGCATCAGAACTAAACTTTGATAAAACAGTGTCTGAAGAAAGTTTCTTTAATTATTCAAAATTATGTTACGAACTCACCGTGTCTCCTTTTAATGATGCTATTACAGCATTTCAAAATTTTACAATCAAATATCCAAACTCAACTTATAAAAATGAAGCCTTTCAATACTTAACGCATGCTTATAGTAGTTCTAAAAATTATAACAAAGCCATTTATTATTTAGAACTCATGGATATTATTCCCGAACATCTTAAATCAATTTATCAAACATTACATTACAATAAAGCTAATAAACATTTTCAAAATACAGAATTAGATAGTGCTATAAAACATTATAAAAAAGCAATAAAAATTAATACTAATAAAAAAATAACAGCCAACGCATTGTTTGAATTAGGAAATGTATTTTATAATTTAAAAGATTATGAAACCGCAGTAAATACTTGGCTTAATTATCAAAACAATGAGGCATCTTACAATCAAATAAACTTTGATTTATCCAATTATCAAATTGGATATGGCTATTTTCAGCAAAAAAATAATTACGAAAAAGCCAACATTGCGTTTAGAAAATTTCTTTTATCTAAAAATTTTTATGGCGCAGATAAAAAACCAGATGCTGTATTAAGAATTGCTGATAGCTATTTTATGCAAGGTGTTTTTGAACAGGCTAAAATACATTATACCGAAGCGCTTGAAACAAATAAACGTGAAGTTGAATATTGTTTATATCAAAAAGCCTTATGCGAAGGTTTAACAAATCAATATGAAGCAAAAATTGCAACCTTAAATCAACTCATTAAAATTTTTCCTAACTCTGAATTTATTGCATCATTTTATTTTGAAATAGCTGAAACTCAAAATAAAAATTTAAGTAAATATCAATTAGCAATCACATCTTATCAAAAATTACTTTCAAAATTTCCAAAATCAATATACGCTAATAAGGCTTATGGCGGCATTGGTTTAGGTTATTATAATTTAGCAATTGATGATAGTGCCTTTTATTATTTTGACAAACTTGTTAAAATAAATCCAACAGATGATGCTGCCAAAAACGTATTACCGTACATAAAAAAAATATTTGAAACAGCTAAAAAATTAAACGAAATGGATACTTATTTTAATATAATAGGCCAACCTTTATCAAATGATGAAATGGAAGAGGCTTATTACGAAAATGTGCGTGAGGCTTATTATATTAGCAAAAACTATGCCTTAACAATTGAAAAAGTAGAAGCCTACTTGCAAAAATTTAAATCGGGCAAAAATACTATCGAAATAAATCATTGTTTGGCCGAAAGCGCTTTAAAACTCAATCAGTTAGATAAAGCAATATTGGCTTATCAATATGTTATAGAAAAAGATAAAAATATTTTTTCAGAAAACGCATTATTAAAAACAACACAGTTACTAATTAAAACTAAAAATTATGCACAGTGTGTGCCATTATATAAAAAATTAGAATTATACGCAGATAATAATCAGAATAGAATAATTGCTTGTTTAGGGCTATTAAAATGTCAATTTTATTTATCACAATTTGATGAAGTATTAATATACGCTAATAAATTATTAGCATTTGAACAACTGCCCCCCCATCAAATACTTGATGCTCAAAGCAAAAAGGCAAAATCATTATTTGAACTAAAACGCTATAACGATGCTTTAACAGATTTTAAACTCATTGTAAAAAATCATAAAAACATTAATGCTGCAGAAGCTCAATATTATATAGCTCAAATTCAATATGTAAAATCTGAATTAGAATTAGTAGAGAAGTCAATAAATACGTTGTTAAATTTTAATTTTTCTACGGATGAATTAAACACAAATGGATTATTGTTGCTTGTCGAAACATATATTAAAAAAAATGATTTAGAATCAGCAGAGCTCATGTTAAAAACAATTATTGATAATAAATCGAACCAACAATTAACTAAAATAGCTATTGATAAGCTTGAACAAGTTAAGGTTTTAAAGGCATACATAGAAAATCAAAAAAAATTAAATGTAAAACAATTTAAAATAGATTTAAACAATACAACAGATAAAAAACTATTTATAGACTCCGACACATTAAAACCTGCCAATACAAGCACTATTACACCAATATCTACAGGTACTATATTGCCTAATATGCCAAACAAATAATATGAAAAATAAGTATATAATCATTTTATTTATTTGTGTTAATATTACTTTTGCTCAACCTATTGGTTCTAATCAAACTTTTACTGCTAATTCTACCTTTCAACCAAACATTAAAGATGTTAACATCGTTTTACCTGCGCCAGAACTTAGAGATTCTATAAAAAGGCTTGACGTATCTTCGTATGATTTTAATTTAAAACCGTTGTTTTCAAAATTTGACACTAAATCAATAGATGCTGCAAAAATGCAAAGTGAACCGATACAACAATTACACTATGCGTATTTAAAAATTGGATGTGGAAATTATTTAACCCCACTCGTTCATCTAACCGCTAATAGTTTAAGAACTAAAGACTTTATGTGGAGCGCAGATTACAAGCATTTATCTTCATCATCAAGCATTAATGAAAATGGGTATGGTATTAAGAATCAAAATAAATTAAACCTTGAAACAAAAAATTTATTAAACAAATATGCTATATACTCTAAATTAAATATCCAAAGACACTCTTTTTATTATAACAACTTTAATACTTCTAATGTTAAAGAAACAAATGAGGAATTGTTTCAAAACTATACCATTTTTGCACCATCTATACAATTAAAAAGTTATTACACGGATAGTTCTAAAATAAACCATACCATTAATTTTCAATTTTATAACTGGAATGATCGATTTAAATCAAACGAAAAAAATATAAACCTAAATGCCCTTTTTTATACTTATTTATTTAAGCAATCAATTGATATACGTGGCCATGTAGAGTATTATAATCACCTTCAAGGCAATATTAATTTTAATAACACTATTATAAAATTAAATCCTTATATCAATTTTCAAGCATCAAAATTAAAAGCACGTGGAGGCATCACTTTATGTTCAGATATTGTTACGGGAGCAATATCTAACACCAGTTTTTATATGTTGCCAAATGTGCAATCAACTTATGAGCTAACCCCCAATTTAACTTATTTGTATGCAGAATACAATACAGCATTAAATAAAAACTCGTACAACTCCATTACTAATACTAATTTATTTATGGATACGCTTTATTCTTTAAAAAACTCAATAACTAAAGGCAGTTTTATGTTAGGACTTAAGGGTAATTTAAATTATCATTTTATGTACGATGTTGCTACTTCATATCAAGTGATTGATAATATGCCATTTTTTATTTTAAAAAATAATTCAACTACAAGTAATCAAATTTATAAATATGATGTTTTATATGATGCGGCGAATGTATTTAATATTAAAGCTCAAGCGCATTATCAAGCTTCTAGTAGATTTGCCATATCAACAATTGCAAACTATTATCAATATCAATTAAACACTTTAAAAGAAGCTTGTAACAAACCCGCCTTAGAATGGGATTTGATTGCAAAATATAATATCCAGCAAAAAATAATTTTTATAGCTAGTTGTAAATATTTTGGTGTACGCCCTAATGGAGAAAAAATAAATAAACAAGACAGTAAATCAATACAATATATTGATAGTTATATTGATGTGAATGTAGGGATAGAATTTAGATATAGTAAATTATTTAGTGCTTTTATAAATTGTAATAATCTTACCAATCAAGATTACTTTATTTGGGATAAATACCAAAGTCAGCGTTTTAACTTCATATTTGGCATTACATTGATCCCATTTTAAGTTGATAAAAAATATAATGTTAAACAAAAAGTGGACTTCATCGACCAATTTTCAAACTCTTTAATTCAAGAATTACAAACTTTGTCATCATTAAAAGCCTATTTAACATCAATAGACCTCTTTCATAATTGATAGTTATATATCCCTGCAATCAAGTTAAGTCTGAGGGTAAAGCGTTTTCTTCTATTTCTATATTTTTCAGCTATTATTCTATAAATTTTAATTGACCTAATAATGTTTTCAATACTAACCCTGCTTTTTGATATTTCCTGGTTTCGTTGCTTATCTGTTGATGTTAGTAGATTTTTCTTGCTTCGTTTTTTTGGTATTTCTGTATTAGTGTATATTTTTTGAAGTCCCATGTAGCCTGTATCTGCTTAAATTTTTGTAGCATGATGCACATACACTTTACTTTCTTTAAACACTCTATAATCGTGTTTTCTACCTTTAGACTGAGGGATGCAAATTATTTTTTTACTCTTTTTGTCTGCCAATATTTGTGTTTTTAACGTATGCTTTTTCTTTTTCCCTGAGTAATATTTCTTTTGTTTTTTAGGACGTTCTATAGGGTTTTCTGATACATCCACTAGTACAACTTCAAACGAATTAGCTTGTTGCAAAACTTTTTTACCTGGTAAATGAAATAGTTTACTTTTTATTAATAGTCGATCCAATTGGGTTATAATGCGCCAACATTGTGCTTCGCTTATGCCATTGTAAGCTCCAAAAAAAAGATGGTGCTATTTATTTAGCAGCTATGGCATTTACTTTATCTGTATTAGCAACTTTTATATTTATATTATTATGGCGATTAGGATTAGAAAAAACTGAATCAGCAATTCAAAATTGGTAATTCAACCTGTATGTAAGCTTTATTTGTCTTTACTAAAAGCAAGTGCTTTTATAATAAGCCAAGGTAAATTTTTAGTTTCCGACCATTTTGTTAAATCCAAGTAAATACCATATTTTTTTATAATCGGAATTTTTTTTGTTTCTACAAATTCTATTAAAGTTGCGTCAGGATCTTCAATGTAAGTAAAATGTCCTTTGGCTTTTTCCATAGCAAAATGCGCACCACCATCAATTGTAAATGGGTGTTTGTTTTGTTCGCAATGCTTTTGTAATGCAACCATGTTTTTAATATCAAAACATAAGTGTATAAAACCACAATCGCCCCAAAGTCTGTTTTTAAATACAATATTAGGTTTATCATTTACAAGTTGTACCAACTCTATTTGATTGTTTCCAAGTAATTTACCAAAGCTTCCTTTTCTTTCTTTAGAATTGGTTAAAACAAGGCGTTTTATTTTTCTGTTATAACCCTGTAAGCCTTGCATATCTTCAAATGTATCTTCTCCGGTAAAAAGCACTTTATCAAAACCAAGTACATTTTTATAAAACACATGTGATTTTTCAATATTTGTAACGCCAATAACTGCGCCTAAAATGCCACCATTATAGCTTTCTTTTTGTTGAAACCAATTGTTGTTGAGCTCTTCAATAATTTCAAAATAATTACCCCATAGGTCTTCTATATAAAAGTGTTTGATATGATATGGTGTAGTGGTTATAGCAGATAAAATTTTTACATTTTGATTTATAAAATGCTGATACGTTTTTTGAATATCATACGTTTTAATTTTTCCTATAATTATCCCTATATCGCCTAGTTGTATTTTAAAATTAGCACTTTCAGGGGGTCTGCTTATGTATTGCCATATTTCAAATCCACCGCCACCATTTAAATTAAGTGCTAGTATGGCGTGTCTGTCATGTGGTTTATTGGCTGTATATGGCAGCATTAATGATGCTGTTGCCTTTTCGTTAAAAATTTTAATATTTGATCCAAATACTGTTTTGTACCAGTTATAGGTTTTGGGTGTGTCAATATTACCTACGCCAATTTGTTGAATACCAGAAATGATAAAAGAATCCATTTACTTTAAAGCTTGTTCAAGATCTTCTAATAAATCTTCTATGTCTTCTACACCTATGCTTAGTCGTAACATATTATCTACCACACCTACTTTCTCTCTTTCTGTTTTTGGAATGGAGGCATGTGTCATAGTAGCGGGATGATTGATTAAAGATTCGACACCGCCTAATGATTCGGCTAATGAAAATACTTTAAACGATGAAGCAACTTTAAAAGTGTTTTCTATGTTTTTATCTTTTAATACTATGGATAACATCCCACCAAAATCTTTCATTTGTTTTTTTGCAACGGTATGATTTGGATGGTCTGTAAATCCAGGCCAATACACTTTTTCAATTTTTGGGTGTTTTTTTAAATATTCAGCTATTTGTTTACCATTAAAGCAATGGCGTTCCATTCGTAAATGCAGGGTTTTAACACCACGCATGACTAAAAATGAATCCATTGGACCTGGGGTGGCTCCACAGCTGTTATGGATAAAGGCAAGTTGTTCAAATAGTTTATCGTCATTCATCATTAAAGCGCCCATTACTACATCGCTGTGGCCACTTATATACTTTGTTATAGAATGCATCACAATATCCGCTCCATAAGTTATAGGGTTTTGTAAGTAAGGAGATGCAAACGTATTATCTACAGCAAATAGTAGGTTATGTTTTTTTGCAATAAGGTTTACTTGTTCTAAATCTACAATTTGCATAGTAGGGTTAGATGGCGTTTCTGTCCAAATCAGTTTGGTGTTTGGGTTAATTTTATTTTCTATACTTTTTAGATCTAGCATATTTATAAAATGAAATTTGATACCATAGTTTGCAAATACTTTGGTAAACATTCTGTAAGAGCCACCATATAAATCATCACTGGTAATTACTTCATCTCCAGGTTTTAATAATTTACAAATAGCATCAATTGCTCCCATACCCGAGCTAAAACAAAGGCAATGCTTTGCTTGCTCTAATGAGGCTAAATTAGTTTGTAAAGCATCACGTGTAGGGTTTTTTCCTCTTGCATAGGCGTATCCTTTGTGGTCGCCAGGTGAGGCCTGTACGTAAGTAGAGGTTTGGAAAATAGGAGTCATTATTGCCCCTGTGGTTGGGTCTGGCTCTGCGCCTACATGTATAGCTTTAGTGCCAAATTTTTTTGAAGAGAAATGAGTCATTTTATAAATTTAAAATGATAAAGTTATGCTTATTTAAATTCTTAATCATAAAATTGAATAAAAATTACTAAACAACTATAAATTAAAAGTTTGCTTTTGTAAGCAATTTTAACATGAGCTTTATAATTTTTGGAAGCCTATTGTGTCTATACACAGGGTAACTAACTTTTAGAGCGCCAAATCCTTTATAAAACTGCTCTAAACCAACTGTGTTTCCTCCGGCAAAATCAAAGTGATTGAGTTTATCTTTAAAATAATTAATTGCATAATTCATTAGCAGATGCATAGCACCGTTATTGGCACTTTTATCAATTGTAGTTCCTTTAAAATATACAACTTGGCTTGAATAAGTTATAAAATACCCAATTGCATGAATAATATGATTATTATCAGTAGCTATAAACACCTTTAAATGCTTTTGTTTTTGGGCAGTAATTATAATATCAACAGCTTTTTGTATTGCTGTATTATTTAACTTTAACTGCTCTTTTAAAAATGGCAATAAATACGCATGAGTAAGAGCTGTTACATTTTCATTAATAACTTCAATTATTTTTAAACCGCACTCTTCCGCTAATTTTATCTTTCTTTTAGTGTGTGTATTTAACCCGTTAGCAATTTGTAAATCCAACAAAAAAGTATGTTTGGTGTAACTTTTTAATTCTGGTAAAAAATGGTTTTGATTTAATTCAATATGAACAATGGAGTAATTCATTTTTAAAAAATTAAAAAATACTTGTTCAATTTCTAAATTGAATTTTCCTGTAAGCCCAAATTGAGATACAAATAGCGGTTGCAAATAATATTGTAAGGTGTATTTAACTTTGTGTGTTAAAGGGCAAATAGCCTCATAATCATTATATACTAAAGCATCCCATTTTGGATGAATGGTATTAAGATAACTACTTAATAAAAATATATTAAAGTAAGTTGAATTTAAAATTGTAAAATCCCATTTTTTAAAATCAATATCGTTATGCTTAACAATTTTAAAGTTTTTCACTTGAATATTATTCAACATAAAATACCAAGCCTTTTAAATATTCACCTTCAGGAAAATTAGGCATAATGGGATGATCGGCGGGTTGATTTAATACGTGTAATAACTTTATATTTCTTCTAGACTCTATAGCTGCGGCAGTAATGGTATTATAAAACAAATTTTTATCAATTACACCAGAACATGAAAAGGTAAATAAAATGCCTTGTTTTTTAATGTTAGTTAATGCTAATGTGTTCAACCTTTTATAACCTTGTACAGCGTTATGTTTTACATCTTTAGATTTTGCAAATGCAGGTGGATCTAAAATAATTAAATCGTATTGTTTTCCTTCAGATTTAATAAAATCAAAGGCATCTATAACGGTAGATGAATGATGATCAGACAATTTATTTAAACCAATGTTTTGATTACATAATTGAATTGCTTTTTCACTTGAATCTATTGAATGCACATGCCTTGCTTTATTGTGTAACGCATAAACTGAAAAACCACCAGAGTAAGAAAAAGTATTTAAAACATTTTTATTGCTACAGTAATTTTGTAATAATTTTCTATTTTCTCTTTGATCAATAAAAAAACCTGTTTTTTGACCATTAATAAAATCAACAAAAAAGGGGTACCCATTTTCATTTACAATCATTTCATTTTCAAGTTTACCATATAAAAACATATTTGCATGCTGCAATACGTAATTTGTTGGTAGAGTTTCAATGCTTTTATCATAAACAGAAATTAATTTTTCTTTATAAATAAATTTAAGCGCTTCTACAATTTCATTACGTTGCATGTGCATAGCTATTGTATGCGCTTGAAAAACACAATGTCCATTAACATAATCAATTATTAAGCTGGATAAGCTGTCGCCTTCTCCAAATATAAGTCTATAAATGTTTGTGTGTTGAGAGTTAGCTAAGTTTAAAAAAACACGAAATTGAAATGCGTGTTGTATTTTTTTAATCCAAAAATCTAAATTAATGACTTGTTTACTAAAAGAAATTAATCTAACAGCAATACTAGATTGATGGTAAAAACCTATTCCTAAAAACTGATCATTATATGAGTAAACTTCAACTATATCGCCCTCTTTAATTAAAGAGTCCATAGATTTTATAGCTCCTGAAAATATCCAAGGATGAAAGCGTTTGATAGCTTCATCTTTTCCCTTTTGTAAAATAATTTTAGGATACAATTTTATTATTCTATATAAAATATATTACTAATAAGGTTATAAAATATAACACTTATAATTCATTAATAGATTATTCTACTGTAATAATTCCTGATTTAGTTTTTATATCAGAATTTCCATCACAAGAGTAAAATATTTTGTATTTGTAGATACCTTTTGCTACTGGTTGTTTTTTAATTTTTGCATCCCAAACTGCATTAATATCCGTAGATTCAAAAACTAAAGTTCCTTTTTCATCATTAATATTTATTTGAAATTGGGCTAAAGTTATATCTGCAGATATTTTCACTACATCATTTTGATTATCTCCATTTGGAGTAACTAAAGAGGTTACACTTATAAAAGAATTATTACATTCTGGTTTCTGTGCTATAGTTAACGCTGGAGTTGATAGTATTCTATAGTTATTAGCTTTATCAACAAAGCCAAAACCATATACACCAGAAATGGTTGGCGTAAAAGAAATTTGATCATTTGCTACATCATAAATTACCGCTGGGTTTGCTTCAAACATTTTAAAGTTTTTCATATCCGGAGTTAATGTAAAGCTATAAGGCTCATTATATTTTAAGTTATTAGAACTATTTGATACAACTGTAGAATAAGTAATAGTTTTATGAACAAATATTCTATTATTTATTTGTGTTTCACATGTGTTTTTAGAGTTAGCAATCATAACCTTTACTGTATACTCAGCATTTTTTTTAGTGGCTGTTTTTGGGTATCTCGTACTTGAATTTACTACGTCTTTATCGGGAGAACAAGAATAAGTATCTCCATCCATTGAAACTAAGGTAATCGTATCATTTATAGTTTTATGATGAGTTACAATTCGTGATGTTTCTCTTACTATAATATTTTCTGATTTTATTCCAGTAGAATCAAGGCAACCTTTATCAGTTTCTGTTTTTAAATAGAATGAATAAGTTCCAGATTCAGTATAATTATGGCTTATATTTTGTGAAGTTGAAAAAGTATTATCACCAAAGCTCCAATACCATTTTTTAGGTTTAGGTAAAGAGCTGTCTGTAAATTTAATCTCATTGGTGCAAGGATTTACTTCATAATTAAAATTTGCTCTTGTATTAGGTACAACAGTTAATTTATATAATTGCGTTGCTTCGCATGTTGTTTCGCCAATTTTAGTTTTTATTGTAACCGTATATATTTGAGAAGTTTCTGGCTTTATAACAGGTTTTGCAATTCTATTATTATTTAATCCTGTAGTTGGTAACCATTCGTATTCTGATCCTCCTGACGCACTTAATTGAGTTGGTACACCTTGACAAATTGTTTGACTAGTTATTGTTGACGTTTGAATGGCTGTGCCTAACACAGTTATTATTTTAGACTTCTTAATAGTACAAGAATTTGAAGTTACTGCAGTTAATGAAATATTATGTTTGCCTGTTCTTTTAAATGTATATAAAAATGGCTTATTACCTTTTATTGCAATTGGAGCTTCGCCTTCATCTAAATCCCAAGCAAATTTTAAAGATTTATCCGCAGTTTTAAAATCTGCAAAGGTTAGTGCTATTGTATTTGTACAAGGTGAAAAATCGAAAGTAAAATCAGCTTTCACTTCAGATTCTATAGTTATTTGAGTTAATAAATTAGCAGTACATTCTACTCCATAACCTGACTTTTTAATAGAGGCCTTGTATAACATAGATTGTGAAGGTCTAACAGATGGGTGTGATGAACGTGCGTCTGATAAATACATATTTGGCGACCATTCGTAACTATTTCCACCTGTTACTGATAATTGAGTAACTGAGCCTTTACATACGGTTATATTTGGAGATATGGAAGGTTCAAAAAACAATACAGATATTGTTTTAGTAATTGTTGCAGGGCAACTACTCGAATTATTAACTGTTAATTTAACCTTACGTATACCCTCACGTTTAAATATATAAGTTGGGTTTACTTCAGTGCTTGTTCCTCCTTCTTCATCAAACTCCCAAGTATAAGTTGCATTTTTAACATCTCCTATCGTAGTATTTGTAAACTGTACTGTTTTGGTACACTGTGCGCTAGTGTATTCAAAGTTTACTTGTAAACCTGAATATACCTCTACTGTAGTTGTTAATGTATCTAAACATTCTGTTTTATTTACAAAATTCTTAACTATAACAGTAAATGTTGTTGTCTCTTTAAGTTTAGTTATTGGTGATGAAATATAAGGGTTATTTAATGTATTGCTAGGTTTCCATAAATATCCTGTTCCACCTTTAGCTTTTAAGTTATATGGCATACCTCCACATATTACAGCATCAGGATTAACAGATGCTTTCATTTGTGCTAATGTAACTATTTTAGAAAAAGTAGATTCACATCCGTTATCTCCTAAAGCTTTTAGTGTAATATTATGTGTACCGTTTGAGTTATAAATATAACTTGGAGATTCTTCTTTGCTGGTTGAATTTTGTCCATCATCAAAATTCCAAATGTATTCATTTGTTAATTTAGGGTTAGGTGTTAAGTTGGTTAATTCTACAGAATTTGTACAAGGAGAATAGTTTATTATAAAATTAGCTTTAGGTTCTGTTAGTACTTCAACCGGAACTTCAAATTGCTCAGAACACATATAACCAGGCTCATTGTTTTGAACTATCACTTTATAAATAGTTGACATTACTGGGTTAACAATTGGTGTTGCAGTTCTAACATCACTAATAGAAATATTTGGAGACCAAATGTAACTATTTCCACCTGTAGCTTCTAAGATAGTTGAGGTGCCTAAGCATATATCAGAAGTGGTAGCTACTGCGGGTTTAAAGTCAAATACTGTAACCGATTTTGTAAGTGTAGTTGAACATTCATTTGTTACACCTGTTGCTGTTAATGTAATTAAATGAACACCATTCGTTACAAACGAGTATAATGGCGCCTCTTCTTCTAATGTTACAAGAGCTCCATCATTAATCTGCCATTGATAAGTTACTGTTTCTTCATCACCTTTATCTGTAGTGTTTTCTAATTGTAAAGTATTAGAACATTTTGAGAATAATGTATTAAAATTAGCTTTTGGTCCATTATACGCTAAAACTTTCATTTGTAAATCAGTAGAACAATTCAATCCAAATCTATTATTGATAGCTTTTACAATAACATTCACAGAATCTCTTGGAGTTATAGATGCTGAAATTGGAGTTAATTGTTTAATAAACGGCGAAGCGACCCAAGCATAAGATGTACCTCCACTTACATTAACAATTGCAGAGGAATTAAAACAAATGGTTGTATCTGGAGTAATTTCTGGAGCAAAATTCATTAATACAATTACTTTAGATGCAGTTGAAGTACAACCATTGTCTCCAGTTGCTGTTAATAAAATATTATGTTTCCCTTCGTTTTCAAAAGTATAAGCTAGCGATTCCTCTTCACTCTTCCCATTATCACCATCGTCAAAATGCCAAGCAAAGGTTGTTAGCGCATTAGGGGTATTTGTTTTATTTTGTAATTCAATTGTATTTGAACAAGCAGAATAAACAACATCAAATGCAGCTGCAGGCTCGTTTAAAATAGCAATTTCTGTATTTAATTCTGCTTCACATTCTAACCCAAAACGCTTGTTTTTAATTAAAACTGAGTATTCTGTTGTTTCATTAGGTGTTGATATTGGTTTAGAAATATTGGAATTATTTAAAAACGTATTAGGTGTCCATAAATAACTTGTACCGCCCTCTGCTAATAAATTAGCACGTAAACCCAAACAAATAGTTGTTGCTTCAGAAACTGTAGGTACAAAGTTCATTAAAACAATTGATTTTGTTAAAGTAGACGAACATCCGTTAGCACCTTTAATGGTTAAATTAATATTATGAGTACCTTCATTAATATAAGTGTACTCAGGCGCTTCTTCAATACTAGTTACCCCACCATCATCAAAATTCCAAAAATACGTAGCTTCAATATTTGAAGTTTGAGATGTGTTAACAATTTGTATGGTATTTGAACAAGGTGAATAATTTACATCAAAATTAGCAAGAGGCTCTAATTCTACGTTAATATCTGTTGTTAACTCATCTTCGCAATTATTTCCTAACGCTGTATTTAAAATTCTTACGGTATAGTTTGATGTTTCAGACACGATAGCAGTAGGATTAGCAATATTTGGATTATCTAAGCCAGTAGCTGGCGACCATAAATAACTTGTACCACCTGTAGCGTTTAATTTTCTTGTTGAATTCAAACATGCTGTACCAGCCTCTATAACGGTAGGTTGAAAATTAAATATAGATAAAGTTTTAGTAGTTTCTGAAGTACAACCATTATCAGCTGTAATTTTTAAATTTATTTTATGAACACCATTTCTTTCAAATGTATACTCTGGAGATTCATCATTGCTAGTTGCACCATTATCGTCAAAATTCCAAAAATAAGTAGGGGTAACATCAGTAGCTTTACTTAAATTATTTAACTGTACTGTATTAGCGCAAGGTGTATAAACCATATCAAAATTTGCAACTGGCTCCGTATTTACAGTAATTTCTGAAGATAATTCAGCTAAACAATCATAACCCATGCTTGAGTTTTTTACTTTAACAATGTAAGTTGTAGTTGATTTTGGTTTTGCTACTACAGTATTATTTAAGTTGTTATTTAAAGATGTGGAAGGTCTCCAATAATAACTTGTACCTCCCGATGCAACTAAAGTTTTAGTTGTACCAGCACAAATTGTTGCCGGCTCTGAAATAATAGGTTGAAAATTAAATACACTTAGTGTTGTTGTTTTAGTAGATTGGCAGCCAGAACTTGAACTTACAGTTAGTGAAATTTTATGCATTCCATTCTTTTCAAATGTATATGCTGGCGATTCTTCAATACTAGTTACACCATTTTCATCAAAATTCCATAAATACGTAAATGAATCTTCCCCATTTGGTTCTGTAGCATTAGTCAATTGAACTGTGTTAGCGCACTTTGTAGATTCTATTGTAAAATCTGCTTTAGGATCTTCAATAACAGGCACTTCAGCTTCTAAATCTGCTGAGCAAACATAACCCATTGAATTGTTTTTAATTTTTACAACATAAGTTGTATTGTTTTTAGGTTGAACAATTAATGCAGCAGATGTATTTGTTAGATTTTTAGCTTGTTTCCAATTATAACTAGTACCACCAGTTGCAACTATAGTTCTAGTAGCGCCTGCGCATAAAGGAGTTGGAGCAATAATGGTTGGTTCAAAGTTAAATACATTAATAGTTTGTGTAAATTTAGAAATACAGCCATTTGCTGCATTAGCAACTAATGTGATATTGTGTTTGCCATTTCTTTTAAATGTATATTCTAGTGATTCTTCAATTGAAGATTCTGTATCTCCGTCATCAAAATTCCAAATATAAGTTGCTGGGGATTCTGGAGAAGATTCTGTTGTATTTGTTGCAATTAATGTATTTGAACAGGTTGAAAAATCTAAAGTAAACCCTGCCTTTAAAGCATCATCTACAGTAATGTCTGTTGTTAGTTCTTGAGAACAATTTACACCAAAACTGTTATTTTTAATTAATACATTATACGTTGTAGATACACTAGGGTTTACAACTATTGATTGTGTCATAACATCCTTTTGGCCTGGTATTTTCCACAAATAGCTTGTTCCACCGCTTGCAAATAAAGTTCTTTTTACATGATCACAAACAATTAATGGGTCTACAACTGTTGGTTTAAAATAGAAAGAGGTTACTTTTTTCTTTGCTATTGAGGTACAGCCATTCTCAAATTTTACTTTTAAGGTGATATTATGAACTCCATTATTTTTAAATTGATACTCTGGCGATTCTTCAGTTATAGGGTTAGCTATATCATCATCAAAATCCCATTCATAAGCTACCGGTTTAGCATTCATATTAAAAGTTGTATTTGTAAAACGAATTATACTATCCGCACAAGACGTATATTCAAAAGTAAAGTCAGCAAATAATTCTACTGCTAATTCTAAAGTTTGAGTTGATATACATTCAGAACTACCTATTGGATTAAAAACAGATACTGTATAAATTGTAGAAACGGAAGGAGAGGCTATTGGATTATTTATATTTGGGTTATTTAAAGATTCATTGGGAGTCCAAACATATTTTGCACCACCATTTGCTAATAATTGAGTTTTGCTTCCGGCACAAACAACGGCACCTCCACCAGTAACTTCCACTATAGAATTTAACACTGGAATTTTTGCAGAATAGTTTGATGAGCATCCTAGCTCTGACTTTGCACTTAATGAAATATTATATTCTTTATTTTGATTATAAAAATAAAGTGGATTTTCTTCAGTATTTTTAGTAGACCCGTCATCAAAATCCCAAGTATAACTAACGCTTTGTTTAAAATTATTCGTTAAATTAACAAATTGCACAGTATTAGAACATGAAGCATTGTTTGTTGTAAATTTAGCAATTGGGGTAGCATTAACTTGAATATACACACTTGCAGAGTCTGTTTTATTACATGATGCAGGGTTAGAAGTTTTTAAGGTTACTAAATATATGCCTGGTTTTTCATAAGTTTGCTGAACTTTAGAAGCCTTGGAGGTGTTGCGATTACCAAAATCCCAAATTAAGCTATTGTCTCTTGAGTCACTAGTAAAATTTACTTTTAAAGGCGCACAACCCGAAAGCTTATCTGCATTAATAATTGATTTTGTAGTTATTAGCTTGTCATTTAAATCTTGAAATTCTTTGATTTGAATATTATCGTTATTACATGTAAATTTACTTAACTTAAAATTATTATTTATAATAACATCCCCTAAACAGCTTTCAGAATTTGTATTGTTATCAGCGTTAAAATAAGATGCATACTTTATAGACGTAGCTCTTGTTTGTAGCCACATAAAATGAAAAGGTGAATTTGCAATTGGGTCTGAAGTGGTGGGTAATAAGCTTGTATTTAAATTGTTTCCGTTTATAATTTTAGAAGTTATAAATATGTTATCGCATTGGTCGATTATAAAGGATGTGAAGTCTACGTCAATAGCATTATTATTTGCTCCAAAAACTGTTGAATATTCTAAGGAGTTTAAACCTTTAGAATAAGCAGATAAATATTGGCGCGTGTTGGGTACACTAAAAATAAATAAATCTGATATTGATTTTTGCACTGGCATATCACCTAAAGATTGACCTAATAGTACAATATTTTGAGATTTATCCATTTGTATTGCAAAAGCCAAATCAAGTTGATCAGTACCCACATAAGTACCTCCAAACACTTGATCGTTAGCACACCCAATGTTTAACAAATAAGCATCTGTGGCGCCTCCATTAAATTGTTTTTGATAGCCATTTTGAGTAAATGATAAATCATTACTTGATGTATTTCCTGTTAAAAAAATACTGTTTTCATTTTCAATAAATAAACTTGTACAGTTATCTTCATCGGAACCACCAACAAAACTTGAATAAATTAAAGAGCCTAAATCTGCTCTAAATTTAACAATAACACCGTCCTGAACCCCATTAAAAACGTTGTCAAACCCATGCATAATTGGAAAATTACCCGAACGGGTAGAACTAGCTATATATGGATTTCCAAAATTATCTACTTTAATTTGACCCGCTGTTACTGTGTTTTTTTGGTCATTATTGTTAGCAATGTTTACTTTAGGTAGAGTGGTTCCATTTTCATCAGTAACTATATTGTTTAAATAATTTAACCCATCATTTTCACTACCTCCAACAAATGTACTTCCTAAAACATTATTACCTTGCTCATTAATTTTTGTAAGAAATAAATCCGTTCCGTTTCGAAATATATTGGCAATAGAATTAAATTGAGTGTTTTTTGTTCCGCCATTGAATAATCTATCAAAGGCTTGTTCAGATGTAGGGAAATTTGAAGATCCTGTTGTTCCAAATAAAAACACATTTGAAGATTTATCTAATGTTAAACCGTGTAATAAGTCAAAATCTGAACCACCTATAATAGTTCTATAAATGGTTTTTTTAGCGTCAAAGTTAAACTTAGTAATTAATATATCAAAGTTTCCTTTGCTGCAAAACTCTGAAAATGGTACGCTTGATATACCTATTGTATTTGGGTATTCTGAAGTAAAATAAGAAGAGCCTAAATAATAATTTCCTTTAATATCTGATATGCTACTTATTACAATTCCGTTGTCTTGTGTTAATTTATTTTGATTTGGAAACTCAAATTCACATGAAATGTATAAGTTTAATTGCTTATCATAATCTTGTGATGCATTGAAAAATAGTATATTATTTTCTTGTGAGATATTACAAATAATTTTCTTTTTTTCACCTTTTATAATTTGATATGCCTTGCAATCTTTTGCATACATATTGCCAAATGTGGTTTTAACAATTACAGTATCATTTTGAATTTGTATCCCTTCAAGGCCTTGAAATGAAATCTTTAAATCACTTGCTTCTGCTGTAGGTTTTAATGTAAATTGATATCCTATGCTTGAGTTATTAATTGAAACATTTGCATCAATGTTGTTATAAATGTTTTGGTATGATATAGTACTATGAGCTACCAAGCCTTTTTTCCAACTGTTTGCGTCTGAATTGATAAAATAGCTTTCTGTATATGTTGTTTCATCTTGCTTAAAATTATTTGGGTAAACAAAATTGCAATCCATAAATTGCATGTTAAATACATGAGATTTAATCATGTTGCTTGCTGTGCTCTCATTAGAAGAATTAACTAGTGTTTTAAACTTAATATTATCAAATAAATGAACTGTCAATTTATCTTTCTCTGCATAAATTGCACCGCTATTAAACTGAGCTTTATGAAAAGCTAAATTATTCCATTGCCCTTTATTTTCGATAAAAGCAGCAGTATTCGATTCAATTTTTAAATCCATATTGTTTTGTGCATTGCATAAAAATGCCAATGCAAATAGCATGGAAGCTACGATGTTTTTTTTCATATGAGTATTATATAATAACTTAGTGGTGACGCTTAGTGTATGTGATTTTATAGTTTTTAAATGAGAGTGCCATTTTGTTTGGCTTGCTTAGTTTGTTTATTAATTTGAATAGTCCAATATGCTAATAAGACTATAATTATTAGCCAAATAACCACATTTGGTATATGGCCTAATACCTTCATAAAGTCAAAAATTGCATATGAAATAGTTCCGATTTTATAAAAAATATCTGTTAACGTTATAGTTAAAAAATGGACAAAAAAAGTGTGCATAAACGATTTTTTTTTAAATTTACCATGCAAAAATAACATTTTTACCATATCACACTTTAATTTCCTTTAAATAATGATTTCAAAGCTTTTAAACAATCTTTTCTTTAAAAGCACTATAAATTTGTTTTTTTTATCGTTTTTTTTATGGTTAATTAATTTAGCAACCATCGTTAATTTTAATAAATTAACCCTTGAGTCGTTCTATACTAATTTTTTAATATTAAATTTTAGCTTGCATCTCCTTAATTTTAAGTTAATTTCCTTTTTTAGCATCATTTTAGGTGTTTATTTTATTTCACAAACTATTAACTTAAAATTAACTTTCTCTAAAAAAAAGTTTTATGCTGGATTTATATATATATTATTAATGAACCTTGGCACTAATGAGCCTGAATACGAAAATTTTTGTATAGCTAACTGTTTAATATTATGGTCTTTATTGATAATAATTAATACTTATAACATAACAAATGTTTACTTATTGGTTTTTTATAAAGCAGGCTTGATGTTTAGTTTAGCGGTTATAATTTACCCAAAATATATACTACTTTACCCTATTATTTATATATCTCTACTTTTAGTACGGCAGTTTAATTTAAAAGAATGGGTTTCGTTATTTTTTGGAATGTTAACGTTAATTTTTATTTTATTTTGTATGTATTATCTTATTCATGGTACATTATTTAATATAAAGGAATTAACTCAATTACAATTTTATTATTGTACCCAATTTCAAGTTAAATTACATTATAAGCCTCTCTATTTTACTTTAGGGCTTTTATTATGTTTTACAATTTATCGATATTTGTTAAAACAACAAGGTGACAAAACTATTTTAGTTAAAGTAAAATACATTATTATATGGCTTTTAATTATAAGCTTACAATTTATTTTTTTAGATAAAAATTGTGATTTTAGTGTTCAAGCAAGCACTATACCTATGAGTATTATGTTTGGAAATGTTATTCATCAATCTGAATCTAAAAAAATTTATAATCTTTTTACAATTCTCTTGTTATTGTCTTTTAGTATTATTTACTTACATCAACTTGGAGTTTTATAAGAATTAGTTGCCTTTATATATTGATTTAAGACTTATCTTTGAAAGATTTTATTATTATGATTAACGCATGAAAGTTTCTTACAATTGGTTAAAAAATATCCTTGATTTTGACTTGCTGCCAAGCCAAGTATCTGAAATTTTAACTTCTATAGGTTTAGAAGTTGAGCAAATGGAGGAATACCACCCTATTAAAGGGGGGTTAAAGGGTGTTATTATTGGAGAGGTAACAAGCACAATTCAGCACCCTAACGCTGATAGATTAAAAGTAACAAAGGTAAATGTTAATCATGGTGAACCTTTATCCATTGTATGTGGCGCACCTAATGTTGCAAGGGGTCAAAAGGTTTTTGTAGCAACAGTTGGCGCCGTTTTATATGATAGTGAAGGGAAAGAATTTGAAATTAAAAAATCTAAAATTAGGGGTGAATTAAGTGAAGGAATGATATGTGCTGAAGATGAAATTGGGTTAGGCACTCAGCATGATGGCATTATGGTACTAAACAATTCAGCACTAGTTGGCAGTTCTGCATCTGATTATCTGCATTTAAAAGCTGACACTATATTTGAAATTGGCATTACCCCCAACAGAGCTGACGCTACATCTCATTATGGCGTTGCAAGAGATTTAGCCGCATATTTAAATTACAACCATGCCTCTACAAAGTTTATTTTAAAACCTATTGAAGTAGCTAATTTACCTAAGCCAACGAATACTTTAAAAATGCATATTCATAATTTAAATAGCAATAAGGCTAAACGGTTTGCAGGGGTTATATTATCAAATGTTCATATAGTACCTTCCCCGGAGTGGTTACAAAATCTATTACTAGCTATTGATGTAAAGCCTATAAATAATATTGTTGATATAACAAACTATATGTTATATGGCTATGGACAACCCTTACACGCATACGATTATGATAAAATAACTGGCGCCGAATTAAAACTTCAAAATGCTAGCAAGCAATCTGTATTTAAAGGTTTAAATGAAAAAACATATCAATTAAATTCAAATGATTTTGTTATTTGCGACTCCCAATCTAACCCATTATGTTTGGCAGGAGTAATGGGCGGATTTGAAAGCAGCATTTCTCTATCTACAAAAACTATCTTTTTAGAATCGGCCTATTTTGATTGCGACACTGTAAGATCCTCTTCAAAAACACATGGTTTACAAACTGCCAGTAGCTTTAGATTTGAAAGAGGTACAGATCCTAACATGGTTATAATTGCACTTAAACAAGCTGCTAAATTAATTATTGAATTAACTGGAGCCTCATTAAGTAGTGATATTATTGATGATTATCCTATTCCTATTTTACCTACAGAGGTAACTTTTAACTTTAAAACGTGTGAAAAAATTATAGGTAAATTAATCGAAAAAGAAACTATAAAAAAAATAATTACATCTTTAGAAATTAATATAAAAGCAGAAAATAATGAAGCCTTAAAGCTTCTTGTTCCTCCTTACAAGCCCGATGTTACAAGAGAAATTGATGTAATTGAAGAGGTACTTCGCATTTATGGCTATAATAACGTCAATCAATCCGATAAAATACTTATTAGCGCAAATAATAGTAATAAAAGTCAATCTCCTATTTTTGAAAAATCTATTTCAAGTTTATTGATAAGCTATGGCTTTAACGAAATGATGGGCTTATCTTTTACAAGCAACAAGTATTTTAACTTAGAGGAAGATAGTGTATCTGTTTTAAACAATATGAGTTCTGAACTTAGTAACATGCGTACTTCACTATTAAACAGCGGCTTAGAGGCAGTTAGATATAACTTTAATCACAAAATGTTTAATTTAAAATTATACGAATTTGGCAAAACCTACTCAGTTTCTAAAGATGGGAAGTATAACGAAAACTATCAATTAAATATTATTGCAACAGGGCTAAAAGAAAATGAAAACGCATTAAATGGAACAAAAACAATTGATTTTTATTACATTAAATCTATAACCGAAAATATTTTAAAAAACCTTGGCATTCAATATTTTAATATTCAAGAAACAAAAAATCAAAAATTTATATACGGACTAGAGTTTAAAGTAAACCAAATTATAATTGCTGAAATCGGATTAGTACAATCTCAGTTGCTTCAAACAAAAAATAATAATGAGACTGTATTTTGTGCTCAGCTTAATATGGTAGAATTAATGAAATTGGCATTAAATACAAAAATTACATATCAAGAAGTATCTAAATTTCCGAGTGTTCGAAGAGATTTGGCACTTGTTCTAAACGAAAACATTACGTTTGAACATCTTAAAGATTTAGCATTTAAAACAGAGAAAAAAATATTACAAAAAGTAGACTTATTTGATATTTATGTTGGTGCAAAAGTTGGTAGTAATAAAAAATCTTATGCACTTAGTTATATTTTAAACGATAATATGGAAACGTTAACTGATGATAAAATTGAAACAGTTATGCAAAATATCTTAAACGTTTATAAGACAAAATTAGAAGTTGAGTTAAGAGCCTAAAGCAACACTACATGAAAAAAACCGTTTCGTACCATACGTTGGGCTGCAAACTCAATTTTTCAGAAACATCAACTATTGCTCGAATATTAGAAAAAGATGGGTACGTTACTGTTGATTTAGAAAGCGGTAGCGACCTTTGTATAATTAACACCTGCTCTGTTACAAATAATGCAGATATAGAATGTAAACAATTAATCAAAAAAGTGCTTAAAGCAAATACAAATTGTTTTATCGTAATTACCGGTTGTTACGCCCAATTAAAACCCTTTGAAATAGCCAATATAGAAGGGGTAGATTTAGTATTAGGTGCTAAAGATAAATTTAACTTGTTAAATTATTTACAACACATTTCTAAAAAAGAGCACGCCGAAGTTCATCATTGTGATATAGAGAATATTAATTCTTTTGAAGCATCATATTCAATAAACGATAGAACACGTTCATTTTTAAAAGTACAAGATGGTTGTAGTTATAGTTGCACGTTTTGCACTATACCTTTGGCACGCGGTGCAAGTAGAAGCAATTCATTAAAAAATATTTTAGAAAACGTTAAAACTATTACTTTAAATAATGTAAAAGAAATTGTTTTAACTGGAATAAATTTAGGCGACTATAAATATGTAGAAACTTTAAATGAAACCACTAAAACTTATAAATTTTTAGACTTATTACAGAGTCTAGATCAAACCACAGAAATAATGCGCTATAGAATTTCATCTATAGAGCCAAACTTATTATCTGATGAAATAATTGATTTTGTAAGCAAATCTGACAGAATAGCGCCACATTTTCATATACCACTACAAAGCGGTAATAATGAAATTTTAGGAAAAATGAAACGCAGATATCAAAGAGAATTATTTAAAGATAAAGTTGACCAAATAAAAAATAAAATGCCTCACGCATGCATTGGTGTTGATGTTTTAATAGGATTTCCTGGAGAAACAGAGCATCATTTTTTAGATACTTATGAATTTATAAGTAAGTTAGATATATCCTATCTTCATGTATTTACTTATAGCGAAAGAGAGAACACAGACGCTATTCATTATCCAAATGCTGTACCTATTGTAGAGCGTAAAAAAAGAAATAAAATGCTGCGAATTTTATCTGCAAAAAAACAATATGCTTTTTATCAATCACAATTAAATAAAAACTATAAAGTGTTAGTAGAAAATCATCACAACTCATCAAGTGTTTTTGGATTTACAGAAAATTATTTAAAAGTAGAATTACCTTATAATGCCTTACTAATTAACAAAACGGTAAATGTTAAAATTGTTTCAATAAACCAAAACGGGCATTTATGTGCTGAAATTGTTGATTAAACTCATTTTATGTCTTTTTTAGCGTTAATCAAAAAAATTCTATTTAGCCCTTTAGGCCTTATTTATGGTGTTATTACAAGCATTAGAAATCTATTATATAATTATAATGTTTTAAAATCTACATCCTTTACAATTCCAACAATTTGTGTGGGTAATTTGGCTGTAGGAGGCACAGGTAAAACACCTCATATAGAATACCTTATTCAACTACTACAAAACAATTATAAAATTGCCACTTTAAGTAGAGGCTATAAGCGTAAAACAAAGGGTTTTATACTAGCAAATAACAACAGCACTGTATTTGATATAGGTGATGAACCCCTACAACTTAAATATAAATTTCAAAATATTATTGTAAGTGTAAATGCCAATAGAGTGAATGGCGTAAAAGCCTTGATGGAATTACCACAAGCGCCACAATTAATTTTACTAGATGACGCATTTCAACACAGAGCTATAACTTGTAAATTAAATATACTAATTTCAGACTATAAACATATATACACATCAGATTTACCAATGCCTGCTGGGCAATTGCGAGAGTTTGCATTTGGAGCTAACAGAGCCAATATCATTATTATAAGTAAAACACCTGAAAATACAACTAAAGAAAAAAAGGAAAAAATAAAAAAACAATTAAACTTAAAACCACATCAATATTTATTTTTTAGTTATATCAATTATCTTGCTTTGCAATCATTTTCAAATCCACAAAACATTTTATCCATTCTAAATTTATATCAATACCACGTGCTATTAATTACCGGAATAGGCAATGCTAACGGTATTTATACCTATTTAAAAGAGTATGCGGATAACGTTAAACAGATTAACTACATTGACCATCACTCGTTTACTATTCAAAATTTAAACTATATTAAACAAACATTTGACAATTTGCCAAACCATAAAAAAATAATAGTAACAACAGAAAAAGACTCAATGCGACTTAAAAGTAAAGAATTTGAAAATATAATAAATAGCTGGCCTTTATATGTATTACCTATAACTATTGATTTTAAAGAACAAAAAGAGGATTTTGAAACCTTAGTTAAACATAAAGTTTATCCCCATTTATAATGTTCATTATAAAAAGGTAAATAGGAATAAGGTTTTACCTTTTAGCAGCTAACACCTTAGCTACCGTTTTTCCTATTTCTGCAGGACTATCAACTACGTGGATGCCACACTCACTCATAATTTTCATTTTAGCTTGAGCTGTATCTTCGTGCCCGCCAACAATAGCACCTGCATGACCCATGGTGCGACCTTTAGGTGCGGTTTGACCTGCTATAAAACCTACTACAGGTTTTTTACTATTTTGTTTTATCCATCTGGCAGCATCGGCTTCGTAGTTGCCGCCAATTTCTCCAATCATTACAATCGCGTCTGTTTCTGGGTCGTCCATTAATAACTTTACAGCACCTAATGTAGGGGTTCCAATAATAGGATCCCCACCAATACCAATAGCAGTACTAACGCCTAAACCAGCTTTTACAACTTGATCGGCAGCTTCGTAGGTTAAAGTACCTGATTTTGAAACAATTCCAACTCTTCCTTTTTTAAATACAAAACCAGGCATAATACCTACTTTGGCTTCTTCGGCAGTAATTACACCAGGGCAATTAGGTCCAATTAAAATACAATTTTTATCTTTTATATATTCTTTTACTTGCACCATATCCTTAACTGGAATGCCTTCAGTAATACAAATAATTACTTTAATGCCACCTTCTGCAGCCTCCATAATAGCATCTGCTGCAAAAGCTGCTGGTACAAATATAATTGAGGTATCGGCTTTGGCTTTTTCTACAGCTTCTTTTACAGTATTAAAAACGGGTCTGTCTAAATGCAAGGTGCCACCTTTTCCTGGAGTTACGCCACCCACTACATTCGTTCCAAATTCTATCATTTGGGTTGCGTGAAATGTACCTTCTCCACCTGTAAATCCTTGAACTATAATTTTTGATTGTTTGTTAACTAAAACACCCATTTGTAATGCTTTTAAATAATTTGCAGCGAAAATAATTAAATAAACAAGACCTTTACATGATAAGTTAATATTTTTGTAAACATCATTTTTTAGAGTTATACATGCGTATTATATTTATGGGTACCCCTACTTTTGCTGTAGAAGCCTTAAAAGTTTTAGTTGAAAATCATATTCATATAGTTGCTGTTATTACATCGCCAGATAAGCCATCTGGAAGGGGCTTAAGGGTTAATAAATCGCCCGTTAAAGAATTTGCTTTAGAAAAAAATATTCCTGTTTTACAACCCACTAATTTAAAAGACCCCACTTTTATAAACAGTTTACAAAATTACAAAGCCGATTTACAAATAGTAGTTGCTTTTAGAATGTTACCCGAAATGGTTTGGAACATGCCCCCATTAGGAACCTATAATTTACATGCCTCTTTATTACCTAAATACAGAGGGGCAGCCCCAATTAATTGGGCCATTATTAATGGCGAAACAGAAACGGGTATAACTACCTTTAAACTAACTCATGCTATTGATTCTGGTTTAATTTTATATCAAGAAAGTGTGAAAATAAATACAAATGTTAATGCTACCCAACTACATGATGAACTTATGGTAAAAGGGGCGCAACTAATGCTTAAATCTATTGTTGATATTGGGTTAAACAAAATAACATTAGCAAATCAACTTGAAGTAAATGTAACCCATGCCCCTAAATTAAATAAAATAAATTGTAAGATTAATTGGGCTCTGCCTGTAACCCACATTTACAATCATATTAGGGGGTTGTCAAATTATCCTGCGGCGTATTCGCTTTTACAAGTTGATATTAATAGTATGTGCTTGGTTAAAGTGTTTAATTCATACATAGAACATTCAGAACACACATTGCAATATGGCTCTATATTTAGCGACTATAAAACTTATTTAAAAGTAGTGTGCCAAAATGGCTTTATATATTTAACAGACATTCAAATGGAAAATAAAAAACGCATGCTTATTTCAGAATTTTTAAAAGGCTTTAAAATAAATGCAACTATGCGCTTTATAATAGAATAAAATTAATGAAACCATTTACCAAACTTAACGGTATTCAATTAGGGCGGCTGAATTTAGACTTGATTCAAAAGGCTGAAAAGAAAAAACTCATCTTAGTTTTAGATAACATAAGAAGTTTGCATAATGTAGGCTCTGCATTTAGAACAGCAGATGCCTTTTTAATAGAGGCTATTTACTTGTGCGGCATAACAGGCACTCCTCCTCAGAAAGAAATTGAAAAAACGGCTTTAGGAGCTACAGAATCTGTAACGTGGAAATATTTTAAAACCACACTGGAGGCTATTGAAGAGCTAAAACAAAACCAGTATTACATTGTAGCTATTGAGCAATGCGCTAATTCAACCCCATTAAATATTTTTCTAAAAAAATCTCAACCAACAGCGCTTATTTTTGGAAATGAGGTATATGGCGTAGATCAAACAGTTTTAAATGAAGTTGATGAATGTGTGGAGATACCACAATTTGGCATTAAACATTCATTTAACGTATCCGTAACTATTGGTATTGTACTATGGGAAATTTTAAACTAACAAAAAAACCCCACTTTTTCTAAGTGGGGTTTTTTAACCTGTGGTATTTAAACGTAATGTTAGTTCACTTTTATTAATTCTACGTCAAATATAAGCCATGCTTTACCTGGTATTGCTGGTGGGTAACCTGCTTCGCCATAACCTAATTGATATGGTATAATAAGTTTTATTTTACCACCTTCTTTTACAAGTTGTAACCCCTCTGTCCATCCTGGTATTACTCTGTTTAAAGGAAACGTAGCTGGCTGACCTCTATCTACTGAACTATCAAACTTTGTTCCATCTACTAAATAACCTGTATAATGAACCGTTACTTCACTTGTAGGTGATGCTGTTTTTCCTGTTCCTTCTTTTTCAATAATGTACTTTAAGCCGCTCGCTGTTGTTTTAGCTTGTGCACTTAATTTAGCTAATTTAGCTTCGGCAGCAGCTTGTTCTGTCGCTGCTTTTTTTCCAATATTTGCTAAAGCCGCATCAAAAACTTGTTTTGCATTAAACAATTCTGCTGCTTTGCCTTTTCTAAGTATAGTTACAGATTTTAACTCATCATTACCAACAATTTTATTTACAACGTCCATTCCTTCTACTACATGACCAAATACGGTGTGTTTGCCATCTAACCAATCTGTTTTTACATGGGTAATAAAAAACTGACTGCCATTGGTATTAGGCCCTGCATTTGCCATTGATAAAATACCTGGGCATGTATGCTTTAGGCTTGGGTCTATTTCATCAGGAAACTTATAGCCAGGATCTCCAGTACCAGTGCCTAATGGGCAACCGCCTTGTATCATAAAATTAGGAATAACTCTATGAAATTTTAAGTTGTTGTAATATGGTACACCATCTCCTTTAGCTGTGTTTTTAATTTTACCTTCGGCTAAACCAACAAAGTTGGCAACAGTTAAAGGTGTTTTTATATGTTCTAATACACAGTATATGTTGCCTTGATTTGTTTCAAATTTGGCATATATACCATCTGGTTGTTTAGCTAAAAATTCCATATCCGTTTTTGAGTATTTATTAGACCTTTGAGCAATTAACCCAATTGTGGTTAATATTGTAAATACAGTTAAAATTAAATGCTTTTTCATAGGTTAGGTTTTATTTTGCTTGAGGGGCAGTTTGAGGTGCTGCTGGCTGCTCGCTCTTTTTAAAATCAATTAATTCAACTTCAAAAACTAAGGTAGAAAATGGCGGTATTTGTTGACCAGCACCTCTAGATCCATAAGCTAAATTAGAAGGGATAATTAATTTTGCTTTACCACCTTTTGCTAAATAAGTAAAAGCTTCTTGCCATCCTGGTATAACACCGTTTAAAGGGAAGGTAGCGGGCTCCTTACGGTCGTAAGAGCTATCAAATTTAACACCGTTTAATAACATTCCTGTATAGTGAACGGTTACTAAATCTGTTACTTTTGGTGATAGACCATTTCCTTTTTTAGTGTGTATTACGTACAAGCCTGAAGCGGTTGGTTTTTCAGTAATTTTATTATCAGCTATATACTTATCTAAAGCTGGTTTTTCAAGTGTAGCAAGCTTTGCTAATTCTTCTTCTTGTTTCTTTTGGTTAATTTCCATTTGCGCTTTAGTTACTACTTCTACCATTTTAACATTAACAACTAAAAAATCTCCAGGTTTAATAAATGGAGGTAACGCTTGCATTTTGTTTGTTTTTAAGTAAAAAGAATCGGCGCTAATAATAAATGAAGCACTGTCTTTTGGTGCCATTAAAGTAAATCCTTCTTCAATACCACCTTTATGAGAAGCTGCAGATACGATAAACTTCATGATGCCATCTGGTGACATAGCAGAACTATTCATTAACACAGAGTCGTTTGATTTTAATTTAAAGGTATATTTAAAAGAAATTCCATCTCCAACTTGAGCGTTTGCACTGTCAGATTTATCACCTATAATTTGATAATGTAATCCAGATTCAGTTTTTTTATAGCCGTCAAAATCAGAGTTATTACAGCTTACAAAGAATAGAGTGCTTAATGCAGTTAAAAATAAATAGTTAATTTTTTTCATGGTTTTATTGTTTTTTTTTAAGGGCAAATATATAAGTTTTCTAAATAATACCACTTTTTTTATTATAAATTGGTAAGGGGGTAGTTTTATATTACGTTGCTGGGTTGCAACAACGCCCCTTTACAAAAAAAAGAATTAACCCTAACGCCTGCTGCTGCGGAAACTGGCGCTATAATGAAGGGTTG
>JAVKLI010000005.1:0-22187 GCA_031539425.1 Bacteroidia bacterium | reverse complement strand
TGGCTCTTACTATCCCTATTGATTTTATGAATAAGCCATTCATGCTTTGTTCCATAAACCCAAAAACGTGTTCTACTCTTGCTCGTGTTTTTGATTTTTCTTTATTCGTAGCTTTTTGTTCTTCTGTTAATGGTGCATTGAGGTATCCTTTTTCATAACGTTGAACGAAACATTTCAAAATCTACAACCTTATCTATCATTTCTAGTGTATTACCTATTTCTGATAATAATGCTAACGAATTTTCATCGTCAAACAAACCTTTTTTTCCTTTAGATTTATAGTAACCTGTCTTCATTTTATTGATGTATTTATAGTGCAAATACAAAATCAACTACCTGACATTCATATAATTAAATTAATATATTGTTACCGAATTTATCAATATTTAATTTATAGAACTCCCCATAAATAGCCCATCGTTTTAGCATTAATAAATTAATGCACTTTATTTTAATTTTTTTTTCAACTTTTTTATTTTTAATTGTTTATAAACAAAAATATTTACACTTTAAAGATTACTAAATTTAAAAACCTTAATTACCACTTCATGAGCTTACAAGTAAGTGTAAAAGATTTATTACTAAACTTATACCAAAACCATGGTTTGATAGCCTTATTATTTGGCCAAAGAGAGCCTGTTACCGTTAATAGTGTTTTAAATCAAAATTTAATTTCTGACGAACAATACCGCAAGTTACTATCCTTAGAAATTATTTACGAGCAAGAAAATTTGATATACCTTAATGAGGCCGTTATATCCATGTTTGAAAGTTTTATGGATATTGGTGATGTAACTCCAGGTCACCTTAACGATTATATTAGTGAACTAAAGCGTTATTTTATTTTTTACCAAGATACCCGCGAGCTTCGCTTTTTAAATGGTGCCAAAAAGTATATTAAAAAAATTAACACCACACTTAATAAAGAAATTATTAAGCTTCAAAAAAATATTGACGAAACCTATAAAAACGAAAGCAATTATAGAATTAAATTGCAAAAACTAGAAGACTACCGCCTAAAGCGCGATATGATTATTGATTTTATTAAAAAAATAGGGGAAACACTCAACCAATCTAACGCCCTTATTGCCATAGCAAATAATGCAGAACTTAATGAAATGGTAGCTACGCTTAAAAGAAGCTTGATAGAAAACTTTGACTTTTTAATTGAAATTCAAACACACATTACTGAGTTTATTAATAAAATTCAACATCAATTAGATGTATACAAAAAAGTACAAAAAATAAAAGAACTCAAAGATCACGGCGCATTGCTGTTTAAAACAAATTTTAAAGAAATTGTAAATGAGATTAACAATATAAAATATAACGGATATAAAGCACCAAAAACAAAAATTGCCGTAGATTATTTATACAGCGACTCTGGATATGCAATCTGTAAGCGTGTGGCAGATAAGTACAAACTATCGCGCTTTTTTATCAGAGGCTTGGCACAGCGCATGCCTAAAGATTTTAAAATCTTAGAAATAGACAAACAAGTAAAATTAGATACAGAAAAATTAGTAAATCGCTTTTTAAGTCAAACTAAAGATAATTTATTTGAATATTTAATAGCCTATGATTTCCCTAAAGCTATTGGAAACGTAAGCCTCGAAGAGCGCTTATCATTATTTGTAGAAATAGCCATGGAATATCAAAACAAATTAAATTTTAAGTACCGCCTTCAATATTACGATTACTTAAATGAGGCCCAAGAAAAGAAAAAATTAGGTTACACATTAATCTTATCAAAATAATAACATAGAATATTCAACCATGTCTGAAGAAATTTTTACATACAACTTACCCAAGCAAACACACGAAATATTTAATATTCTCTCTAAAGGTCATTTCATATCTAGCAATGGTACACGGGAGGGAATGCATCGCTTGTATGACATTATAAATAATTCTGACAACTTTGATAAACTTCAAGCCTATTTTTCAATTATTAGATATAAAATAGAAAGAGGCAATAATTATTTTTATTTTTCTAAAACCAATGAGCCAGCCAGTGAGCTTGAAAAAAAATTAGAACGCTTTCAACGTTACATTGATATTATTGATTTATTTGCCAGTATGGATAATAAAATAGGCATTGGCAGCCGTTTTCGTCCGGCAGAAATTTCTGAAGAATGTAATGCTAATGTACGTTTAAAACAAAAATTACAAAAAATACCCTTATACCGTTCAGAAACTTTGTTAAACAAAGTGCGAGAAATTTGTGATTTAATGCTTCGAGATTCATATTTGGAATTAGAAGATGAAAAAACAGAATCCTATAAAGTATTAGATTCATATGCCTATTTGCTTGATATCATAAACTCTATAGCCATTTACGAAGAACCAAACCAACCCTCAGAAACCCTTAATTATAACTAAACATGAAACACAACATCCTTTTATTATTTTGCATAACTCTTTTTGCAACAGCCTATTCACAAGTACAAGTAGAACAATCAGCTACACCCGACGCATTTAATCAATTTCATAAATCAATTATTCAAGCAGAGCGACTATTTAGAAACGATTCACTTTTACAAGCTTACGGCAAATACAAATTTGCAATCGATAACTACCAAAACACCATACATTTTTCGCATTATTTAAAATTGGCCGTAAGTGCCTTAAAAATAAAAGAAGAGTTGCAATCTCTTAAATATCTTGAAAAGGCAGTAATAGGAGGCTTTTACATTGACACCATGTATCATAGAATATTTAAGTATGAAACACCCAATACAAAAGCAGCATTTGAAGCTAATTATACAAAATGGAATGAAAAGTTATTAACTAGAAGAAATGCAGAATTTGAAAATCGTATTTATTGGATTAACAACGAATTTAAAAAGTTTGAAAAACCAAACTACATCAAAGCGGTAGAATATTTTACAGCCTGCGAAATCAAATCAGAAAACTGCAAAGCAGGAACACCAGATTATGTTGCTAACAAAAAATTAATGAGTGAGAAAAAAGCAAATGATTCTACCCTACTTGCAGAATTAATTATAAACATCAATCAATTTCAGTTTCCAGATGAAAGTGCCGTAAACAGTGAAACTTATAAGTTGTTACTTAATTTTATTTTAAATTATAAGTTTGATTATGACAATTCAATATTAAATTCAATTTTATATAAAGCCCTATTAAACGGAAAAATTTCGCCCGCATTTTATGCCTCAGTAATAGATAAACGATTAATGACATTAGGATTAAAGCCTAAGTTTTATCAGCTGCCAGAGGCCGCCAATATGGCTGCACAAGGCAATGCCAATTTTATAAACAATGTACGATTTACCATTGGCTTACATCCAATGATGAAATTCGTGGCACCATCAGCTGCAAACAAAAAAGCAAAACCAGGTAAACCAGCAATAGTTAAACCAAAAATAGACCCTAAAACTAAAAAGCCATTGCCTCCAGAGCCTGAATCATACAATGTTTCTATATATCTTAAAAAGTTTTACGCCCCAATGAGCTTGTATAATTATTAAAATAGATGAATTGCGCCACGCTTAAATGGAATAGAAAAAATGGAAAAAAATTGTAGAATTTTAAATAGAATAGTAGAAATAAATATTGCCAACGTAAAGTATACCGATTTGGAACTAAGCGGCAACACTTGTTTTGTAGGTACAAATAACTTTGGTAAAACATCTTTACAAAGAGCTATTTTGTTTTTTTATAGCGCCAATAGTAAGGGCTTAGGGATATCATCATCTCAAAAACCTTTTGATGAGCATTATTTTAGAAGCGAAAACTCATACTTAATTTATGAAATAGCCACAGAAGACAAACCATTTACTGTAATTGTTTATAGACATAACAAACTCGTATTTCGCTTTATTGATGCGGCTTACAACCCCGATTTTTTCTTTAATAAAAATGACGAAGCTTATCGAATAAAAGAAATTATAGAAAATTTTACCAAAGCCAATATCTATATTAGTAATAAAATAGATACTTTTGAGCGATACAGAAACATTTTATACGGCACAGAAACCGACAAAGATTTATCAAAATTTTATTTATTACGAGGTAATGAAAAATACCAAAACATACCAAAATCCATAACCAATGTATTTTTAAGCTCTAAAAGCAGCATTGATAGCCGTTTTATAAAAGATTTTATTGCCAACTCAACATCAAACGAACAAAGTAGCATTAAACTTGACCAGGTAGAAAGGCAGCTACGTCAGTTTAACGAAACGTATACAGACATTGAAACCTATTTAAAAAAAGACACCCAGCAACTAATAGAGTTTATTGATAAAAAATACAGCCATGTGCATGTACTGAGAAGTTCACAAGTAGAAATTGCAGAGCAATTAGGCAATAGTTTAAAATATGCAGAGCAGCAAAACGAAAAAAATCAAAAAGCATCTATAAAAAAACAGGAAGAGCTAGATAAATTAAATGAGCAATTTGAAGATGTAAAATTAAAGCTAGATGATCAGCAACTAAGCAATAGAGAAGAGATTGGGTACTATGATAAAACCATAAGAGATGCTCAAAAAAAACTAAACGAATACGATAGTAAAAACATAAAAGATAGTTTAACAAAACACACCGAACGTGAAAAGCTACAGGTAGAACTAAACATAGCACGACGTGAATATGAATCGTTAACATCCAATGTTCAAAATATTGAAGTTAAATTTGCTTCACTTATTGAAGGATTGCGCAATGATAAAATGGCGTACATCAATAAAATAAATTCTCAAACCAACGAAATTTATAACCATTATAATGAATTGTTGTTGGTTCAAAAAGATGAATTTAATACTAATGAAACAGAATTAAAACGCAAAAAAGATGCTGTATTATTAGAACTTAACAGGGAAGACAACAGCAAACAACAAGAATACAGTGAGCTTAAAGCGAGTGAAAAAATAATAAAAAGCGAACGTTTATTTGAAAATGAAATAAAAGAAAAGGAATCAGAACTGGCAGATTTAAGAGCTATAACCTATAAAAATAAATCGGAAAAAGCCATTAAAACCAACATGGTAAGCTCTATTCAAAAAGAATGGGAAAGTCTGGAAGCGCAACTTAAAATGAGTTTGCAGCATCAAACTGAAAAAGCAAATGCTGAAATTGAAAAAATAAAAGAAGGGATAAAACAAATTGAAAGTAAACTTAATGCCCAGCACCATGCATTGTATGGCTTTTTAGAATCAAATATTAAAGATTGGCACAGCAGCATAGGTAAAGTGGTGCATGAAGATATCTTATTCAGAACCGATTTAAACCCCGTATTTACAAACTCTAAAGAAACATCATTATATGGGGTTAAATTAACATTAGACCACGTAGAGCCTACTTCAAAATCTTTACAAGAGTATCAATTTGTAAAAAATGAATTGCTTACTAAAATTAAAAACATTGAAGAAACAATCAAAATTTTTCAATCAAAAAATACCGATGAAAAACTATTGGCTACAGATAAGTTTGGCAAGCAAATTGGGGAGCTAAAGGAAGAAGTAAAAGTACTAACTTATGCCTTAGAATTAGCTGAAAACAAAGAGAAAAAAATAAATATAGAGCTTGAAGATTGGAAACAACAAGCTCAAAAAAACGTTGAGCTTTCGTTAACCAGCAACCGCCAAAAAATAAATATTGTAGAAGAAGAACTTTCTATTATTGAAAAGAAAAAGAAAATTTTATTACAAGCGTTTAACGATGAGTATGATTTGCTTAACAAACATCATACCGAGCGTGTAAATGATATAAAAGCTAGAAAAGATAATGAAATAGCAGCGTTAGAGATAGAGAAGAAAAATCAGGTTAAAGAATACGAAGAAAAAGAAAATGAAATTGTTGGAGAAAAAGATAAAAATTTTAAAAGCAAAGGCGTAGATAGTAAAGCTCTATCAAGAACAGAACAAACTATCAAAGAGTTACAAAGCAAACTAACTCAAATAGACGAGCATAGTACTTTGGTACAAGAATACTTAAAAGACAAACGCGATATTTTTGATAAGTTACCAGATTTTACACAAAAAAAAGAATCGTTTATAGCTAAGGCCAATCAACTAACTGCAGAAATTGATGAATTAATCAAAAAACATAATTTATCTAAAGTAGAGTTGATGCAAGCTAAACAAATCTTAGATGAAGAGGTGCATGAATTTAATTTGGGTATGAATTACTTTAATGCCAATTTTAAAGAAACCCCTGTGTTTGCCAAATACCTTGATTTAATTGAGCAAGCTAAAGCAAAGAAAAACAACCATTCTATTATTGAATTGTGCACACAGTTACTTAAAAATGATGCGTATTATATTCAAGAATTTCAAATATTTCAACGTTACATAAATGAATTTGCAGGTAAATTTAGATTAGATAACCACTTTAACTTTGTTATTAGAAACGATGCTACCTACCAAGAATACGAGCGCTTTAGTCAAAACTTAAGGTTGTTTGTAAACGAATCAAAAATTGAATTATCAATAACCGAAACTGCCTCACAAATAGGCTTAGTAACAGATAGCGTAACAGCAAAAGTTAAAGAACTAAGCAGCCAAAAAGAAAAAATAGAGCATATTATTGAACTTATTGCAGAAGACTTTAAAAAAGCAGAGTTTGAAGAATCACGTTTAATTGAATTTATAAAAATTAAAATTGAAGATTCGGAAAATAAAGTGTACAAACTACTTAAACAAATTCAGGTGTTTAGAGATGAACACGGTTTAATGTACAATGAAGGCTTATTTAGTATCGAAAGTGTAGGGTTTAAAAATAGAGATTTAAGCACCCGCGCTGTAAAACTTTTAGAACAACTCAGAATAGCGATTAAAGAGCAAGAGCAAGAAGAAATAAGGTTACAAGATTTATTTGAACTTAAATTTAACATTAAAGAAGGAATGAATGAAACTGGTTGGACACATAAGATAGACAGCATAGGTAGTACCGGAACAGATATTCTTGTAAAAGCCATTATATACATTACCCTTTTGCATGTATTCATTAAAGAATCATCACACAGAAGCAGCACCAACTTTAAAGTACATTGTATAATTGATGAGGTAGGGCAAATATCAGCACACTACTTACGTGAGTTATTACGCTTTGCCAAAACAAGAAACATTATGATGATTAACGGTTTACCAAACAAATCAGGTTTAGAAGCGCATTATAAATACACCTACCAATTTAGAAGAGAAGAAGATAACTCTGTAAGAATTTTTCCAAGCATTGTTACCGAAGTAGAAGCTTAATAAAATATAATATCATAAACCCTACTAAAACATATATCACATAACTGTAACTCATCACTATGTATTTTTTATTTGATTACCGCAACATAACAAATACAATGGAGAAGGTGCTTTTTATACATATAGAAGTATTGAAATTGCAGTATTAAAACTAACCATATTCTATTTTACAGGCTCTACCCTATCACGTAAATTGAACTTAAAATAAACCACAAAATAAATAAAATTCGATACATGAAAATTATTACATACAATGTAAATGGAATACGTGCCGCATTAACTAAAAATTTTAACATTTGGCTTCAATCTGCTAATCCAGATGTTATTTGTTTACAAGAAATAAAAGCAAACCCTGATCAGTTTGATGAGTCAATATTTACAAACATGGGGTACCATTGCTATTGGTATCCAGCTCAAAAAAAAGGTTATAGTGGCGTTGCTTTATTAACTAAAATTAAACCAAAGCACATTGAGTATGGCTGCGGTATTGAAGCTTACGACTTTGAAGGACGAATAATTAGAGCTGATTTTAATCAGTTTTCAATAATGAGTGTTTACCACCCAAGCGGTTCTAACAGTGATAGGCAAGGTTTTAAAATGCAATGGTTAGCTGATTTTTATACGTATATCAATAAATTAAAACAAACACATCCTCAATTAATTATAGGTGGAGATTTTAATATTTGTCATAAAGCCATTGATATTCATAACCCTATTGCTAATGCAAATACATCAGGTTTTTTACCAGAAGAGCGTGAGTGGATGGAACAATTTATTCAATCTGGTTTTACAGATTCATTTCGATATTTTAATGCTGCCCCGCATCAATACACTTGGTGGAGCTATAGGGCTGGCGCTAGACCAAAAAATTTAGGTTGGCGTATAGATTATTTAATGACTACTAATAATATTCAAAACAAACTAAAACGCAGTGTTATTTTACCAGATGCCATTCATAGCGATCATTGCCCAATGTTATTAGAAATAACCAAAGATTAATTTCTTAAACCTATTGCTATAATTGATTTAATTCAAATTTTTAGTACATTTGAACTGTAAAAGAATCAAAAAAAACATTATGACAAAAAAACAAATTACTTGGGCTGTAATAGCTGGTATTATTTTATTATTAATATTTTTTATGTGGAGTGGCTATAACAAGCTGGTAAACTTTGATGAACTATCTAAAAATAAGTGGGCCAATGTAGAAAGCGACTATCAACGTCGTTCCGACCTTATACCTAACTTAGTAAACACTGTAAAAGGCGTTGCTAACTTTGAAAAAAACACCTTAAAAGAAGTGGTTGAAGCTAGAGCTTCTGCTACGCAAATTAAAGTTAACCCTGATGATTTAACGCCTGCAAAAATTGAACAGTTTCAAAAAGCACAAGGACAAATATCCAATGCCTTAGGTAAATTATTAATGATAACTGAAAATTATCCTCAGCTCAAGGCTACCGAATCTTTTAGAGATTTACAAGCGCAAATAGAAGGTACCGAAAATAGAATTAAAGTTTCTCGCAATGATTTTAACGAATCAATAAAAGATTACAACAGAGCCATGCGTCGTTTTCCTACTATTATTGTAGCTAAGTTATTAGATTTTAATATGAAAGGTTATTTTCAAGCAGAGTCAGGGGCTGAAAAAGCACCAGAAGTAAAGTTTGAGTAATTTTTATTTTTATACATGTTTACAAAAGCAGAATTAGCTATTTTAAAAAAAGCTATAGAGCAAGCAGAACTTAACACGTCGGGTGAAATACGAGTGCTTATTGAAAAAAAATGTACACTCACTAACTCTATGGAGCGTGCCCAACATCTATTTGTCAAGCACCAAATGCATCAAACAAAAAATAGAAATGGAATACTGCTTTACATAGCTTATAAAACCAAACAAATAGCCATTTATGCCGATGAGGGTATTTATAAAATTTTACCCCCTAGTTATTGGCAATCTACTATAGATACTTTAATTATAGAGTTTAAAGAATCAAATTATATACCAGGAATTTGTAATGCTATACATGATATAGGCGTCAAACTCCAAACGTATTTTAAGTATGATAAAACAACTGATGTAAACGAACTGTCTAATGAAATAATTCAAGAATAATGAAATCAATTATAAAATATCTTTTAATTATTTCTATTAGTTTAACCAGTATTCAAAATACCTTTGCTGATAATATTCCACCCAAACCGTCTCCATTCGCTTTAGTTAATGATTACGCTGGCCTACTTTCTGCCCAAGGACATACCATACTTACTAACCAACTTAATTATTTAAATAACAACACGCAAACGCAAATTTGTATTGTAGTATTAAATAAAATAGATGATGATATTAGCCAGTATGCCGTAAAATTAGGTAGAGCATGGGGAATAGGCGAAAAAGAATCAAACTCTGGAGTTTTAATATTAATACTTAAAGAACAACGTAAAATGTGGGTAGCCACAGGTTATGGTATGGAAGGCGTATTGCCAGACGCTACTTGTAAAAAAATTATAGAAGAGTATATCAAACCATTTTTTAAGCAAGAGTTATACGCTGAAGGTTTGCAAAACGGTGTAATATCTATAGTTTCGGCACTATTAAAAAACGAAACCAATCAAAATTCAGATAAAGCAAAGCATTTTAAAGCATTAATTGAAAATGCTCAAAACAACATTGAGTTAGGAATAGAAACAAAAAAACAGGCGCCTAAAAAGTTATCATGGTTAGAAATTATTTTAATATTGGTAATTATGGGCTCCATATTTAGCATTTTCTTTTTTGGAAATAAAAAGGGAGGACGTCCATCATTTATGGGACCTATTATTTTAGGTAGTCTTGCAGGAAGGGGATATGGAAGTTATTCAGGTGGCAGCAGCTTTGGTAGTGGAGGAAGTTTTGGCGGTGGTAGCTTTGGAGGAGGTGGTGCTGGTGGTTCTTGGTAATTGATACTATTTATTTTTCACATGATTTACCATTATCACAACATGTTTTTTTACTTTTAAAAAAACAATGTTTACATAAATAAACACAAGCTATAGTAACAATAATGAGGATAAGAATGGATTGTAACATAATTATCCTTTTAACCTAATAAATTATTATTAAACCCAAAATCAAAATTATGTTTTCAAATAACAGATAAATAATACTGGTATTTAATGCGCTCCACCATCCTTTTCCCCTTCTGCCAAAGGAACCGTTTGAGGAATAAAATCTTCAGCCGCACCTGGCTTGCTATAATCATAAGCCCAACGGTGAACTTCTGGTAAAGCCCCTGGCCAATTCCCATGTATATTAGCCATAGGTGTTGTCCACTCTAAAGTATTTGAATTCCAAGGGTTTTGAGGAGCTTTGTCCCCTTTAAAAATAGAGTAAAAAAAGTTTATTAAAAAAACAACTTGTGAGAAGGCTGCTATTATAGCAAATATGGTTATAATTTCATTCAAATCTACTAAGTTATCAAACATAGGAAAGTTTGAATTGGTATAATAACGTCTTGGAACACCTGCTATTCCTAAAAAGTGCATAGGAAAAAACACACCATACGAACAAATAAAGGTGGTCCAAAAATGTAAGTAACCTAGTTTTTTATTCATCATACGTAAAAACATTTTTGGAAACCAATGGTAAACCCCAGCAAACATACCAAATATGGCAGAAAGCCCCATAACAATATGGAAATGACCTACTACAAAATAAGTATCATGTACATTTATATCTAATGTAGAATCAGCTAAAATAATACCTGTTACACCACCAGTTACAAATGATGAAACTAAACCAATTGAAAACAACATAGCTGGAGTATACTGTATATTACCTTTCCATAAAGTGGTAAGGTAGTTAAACGCTTTAACAGCTGATGGGATGGCAATTAACAAAGTTGTAAACACAAACACAGAACCTAAAAATGGATCCATACCTGTTACAAACATATGATGCGCCCAAACTATAAATGATAAAAATCCAATAGATAAAATAGAACCTATCATAGCTCTATAACCAAATATGGGTTTACGTGCATTTGTTGCAATAATTTCAGAGGTAATTCCTAAAGCAGGTAATATTACAATATACACTTCCGGGTGACCTAAAAACCAAAATAAATGTTCAAATAAAATGGGGCTTCCTCCTACATTATCTAACGGACGCCCACCTATATAAATATCTGATAAGTAAAAACTAGTCCCTAAACTTCTATCACAAATTAATAATACCACACATGATACTAAAACTGGAAAAGATAATAAACCAACAACTGCTGTAACTAATAATGCCCACATAGTAAGTGGCATACGAGTCATGGTCATACCTTTGGTTCTTAAATTTAAAATCGTAACAATGTAATTAATACCCCCAATTAAAGATGATACCACAAATAATGTCATAGATATTAACCACAAAGTCATACCTAATTTAGAGCCTGGAATTGCTTCTGGTAATACAGAAAGTGGGGGGTATATTGTCCATCCACCTGATGCGGGGCCATCTTGAATGGTTAGTGAAAACAACATAATTACTGCTGACACAAAAAAGAACCAGTACGAAAGCATATTCAAAAATCCAGATGCCATATCTCTTGCACCTATTTGGTAAGGTATTAAAAGGTTAGCAAAGGTTCCACTCAAACCTCCTGTTAATACAAAAAACACCATTATAGTACCATGTATGGTTACTAAAGCTAAATACATGTTAGGGTCAAGAACGCCGTCTTTCGCCCACTTATCGCCAAGCATTGCATTTATAAACGCAAACTTTTCTCCTGGCCATGCTAATTGCATTCTAAAGATAACAGACATAATCATTGCAATTACAGCCATTATGATGGCAGTAATTAAAAATTGTCTAGAGATCATTTTATGGTCCTGACTAAAAATATATTTACTCACAAAAGATTCTTTGTGCTCTTCATTATCATGATTTAAAGCATGTGAGTGTTCGTTTATTGAATGTGCGTTTGCCATTTTTTTAGAATTTTATTTGTTATAAACGTTATTTCTTAAAAGTTTTTTGTTTTGCTAACCATTGTTTGTAGTCTGCTTCAGACTCAACAACAACAGTCATTTGCATATTATAATGTGATGAACCACAAATTTTGTTACATAAAAGTATATAGTCAAATTCTACAGGTTCTTTATTTTCTTTTGCTCTAATAGTGTTAATTCCATTCATTAAATTTATAACGTAAGGGTCTTTTCGCATTTCTGCAGTTGTTTTAATGGGTTTAAATTTAAACTCTGTTACCATCCCTGGTACGCAGTTCATTTGAACTCTAAAGTGTGGTAAATATGCAGAGTGTATCACATCTCGTGATCTCATTTTTAATTCAATATCCTGGTTTACTGGGATATGAATTTCATTTTTAACAAGCATATCGTCAAATCCATTTGCATCTAGTGTATCAATACCTACCTCGTTGCTTCCGCTTGTTTGACGATAATCTGTTGCACCTAAGGTTTTATCTTTTCCTGCGTATCTGGCGGTCCAATCAAATTGTTTGGCATACAATTCAATGGTAATTTTATTTGGATCAGTAGATTTTGAAGTTATTTCATTCCAATATTTTAAACCATAAATAATTATAAATGCTAAAGTAAAAGATGGCACTATAGTCCATAACACTTCTAATCTATTATCATGTGCAAAGTAGGTTGCTTTAACACCTTTTTTACCTGCATATTTATAGGCAAAAATGAATAAAAAAGCGTTAACAAGAAAAAATACTAAGGTAACTAAATAGATGTTGTAATTCCATAACGCATCTACATTTAAACCATGTTCCGAAGCAGCTTCTGGCAAAATTCTATCAGCCCATTTATCAACTTGCCAAAAGAAACATCCAAAAAACAAAAACATAAATATTAAAAACAATAAACCTTGCTTTGAATTATCCTTATCAGTTACTTTCCAATTAGGTATTTTGTTATGTTCACGAACTAAGTCTAATACTTTTATTAATTGATAAATGGCAATTATCAAAAGAATAAGACTAAATAAAATCAAAAACTTCATATCTCTTTATTTTTTAATGTTGTAAAATCTGTTTAATTAATAACTATGGTGAGTACTTTCATTTAAGTAAGGGTGGTTTTTCACTATCAATGGGCGTTTTGATAAGTTTATTAACACTACGTAAATAAAACCTCCCAAAAAGAATAAAAATGTACCAAGCTCCATCCAACCTAATCCTGTCCAGTGATGACCTACTGTACCAGGCATAATGAGCATAATCACATCTAAATAATGTCCAATAAATATAATAGTGCCTACAAATATTAATAAAAAGAAATTCCGTTTAGAGTCTCTACTCATCAGCATAATCATAGGAAATGAAAAGTTGGTAAATAATACTATCCACATTAAAGCTTTATAAGATTCCCATCTGGTATGAAAATAGGTTACCTCTTCTGGTATATTAGCATACCATATCAACATAAACTGTGAAAAGTATAAATATGTCCATAAAAACGAAACAGCAAACATCCATTTCCCTAAATCATGTACGGTGCTTTCTGTAACAAAATCAAGGTATCCAAGCCTTTTAAGCCACACCACAAGCATAGTAACTGTTACTAATGATGAAACCCATAACCCAGAAAATACATACCAACCCATCATGGTAGAGAACCAATGGGTATCAATACTCATAATCCAATCCCATGCGGATGTAGAAGAAGATACCGCAAAAACAACCATATACCAAGCAGATAGTTTTACGTTTTTCCAATGTGTAGATTCTGCTTGTTCTGTTGATAATTGATCTGCTTCTAATGAATTTTTTCTTAATTTCCATGTAAATAAGCACCAAATTGTCATATACAATAAGGTTCTTATCCACCAAAAAATACCAAAATAACCTATTTTACCCGCTATTACAGCGTCGTAGTGATGCGATGTTGGATCATCTACTCCTGGCGTCATCCAAGGGTAAATATGATGTGCATGAGCTTGACCAAGTATAAATAGTAATAATAAAACCGATAAACCATAGGGTAAATACCAACTTACTGCTTCAAATATTCGTTTTACAGAAACTGCCCATCCAGCCTCGGTTGCATATTGTAAGCCAATAAAAAATGAGGCTCCTAAACCAATAAACATAAAAAATAAGGTACCTACAAAAAGGTTTGCCCAGGCTCTTGTTTGATGGTAATGTTCATCTGAGCTTACGGAATCAAACATAAACATACAAATGATAGAAATAAAGCCTACAGCCATCATTATTAGTGATAATTGCTTTGCTTTTTGTGGTACTATAAAATTTAACTTGTCAGTATTCATATCTTTTTATTGAGGAGGAATTACTTTTTATTTTTTTCTTTCTTTTCAGTGCTTTTAGAATCTGCAATTTCTTTTGGTCCTTGTAGCTTTTGAACATAATGCACTAACTTCCATCTTTCTGCTGTGGTAAGCATTGAAGCGTGAGCTCCCATTAAATTTTTACCATATGTTATAGAGTGAAATATTTTTCCTTCTGATAAGTTTTTTAATACGGTGCTGTATGCTGGTGGTGCCCCAGGTAATTTATCTCCTACTTTTCCATCGCCCATACCAGTAGCGCCATGGCAATGTAAGCAGTATTTAGTATAAAGTGTCTCTGCTTCTTTTTCTACTTGAGGGGTTAATGTTAATGGGTTTTTTAAATTTGCCCCAGCGGCTTCATATCCTTCATTTGTATTTGGATATTCATATGGCATATAACCACGTGGTATTGTACCATTTACAGGTTTCATCGTGTTTAATAAGGTATCGCCGTTTAAAGTATGTACACCATAATACTCTAAAGATGGTGATCGATACATATCTGGCATAAATTCATATCCAGGGCTTTGCTGCTCATGCTTACCACATGAAACAAACATTATTAATAATAATGAGGCAATTTTAATTATTGAAATGTTGTAATTCATATATTACTATGTTTTGTTATCTAAATACTAATAATGTGGTTCTACAATTATGGTTCCTTTATAGTTTACTTCTTCAGCGCCTGTTGATTTTAAAATTAAATCTGCTTGTTTTGATTGTGTTTCATTTAACTCTAAGTAAATCATAAACTTATTATCAGTTGTGCGAGGGTCTGGGTTTTTTGGTCGAGCCCCTGGTACAAGCCAACATCTGAGTAAATATGTTAGTGCCATTCCGTGTGCTGCGCAAAATACGGTAGATTCAAATGAAATAGGTATAAAGGCTGGAATGTTTAAAAAATATTGCCAGTTAGGTTTACCACCAATATCACTAGGCCAATCGCTTATCATCATATACCACATCATTAATGTAGCTAAGCCTAATCCTGTTAATCCATAAATAAAAGCACAAATAGCTATACGGGTTCTAGGTATTCCAATAATAGGGTCTATCCCATGAATAGGAAATGGTGAATATACTTCTGCTACTTTAATTCCCTTTTCTTTAAGCTCTACACAGGCTTTTAATAATGGAACTTCATCTCCAAATATGCCATGTATAATGTTTTTTGTGTTTGCCATAATTATATTGATAGTTTATCTATAGTATATAAATTTAATGATGTGATGCTGCTGCTTTTTTTTGAGCTTCGCCTGAGCTTTTTAATATTGATTTTAATTCGGCTTGAGCTATTACTGGAAATACTCTTGAGTAAATTAAAAATAATGTAAAAAACATACCAATAGTTCCTACAAATATACCTACGTCTATAAATGTTGGAGAATAGCTATTCCATGTTGATGGTAAATAAGTTCTACAAAGTGTTGGAACAATAATTACAAATCTTTCAAACCACATACCAATATTCACTACTATAGATAATATAAATGTTGCTACAAGTGAAGTTCTAATTTTTTTAAACCAAAATAATTGAGGTGACAATACGTTACATGTCATCATAATCCAATAAGCCCATGCCATAGGGCCTGTTGCTCTATTTAAAAACGCATATTGCTCCCACTCTACTCCTGAATACCAGGCTACAAAAAGCTCAGTTAAATAAGCAACCCCAACAATTGAACCTGTAACGATGATTACAATATTCATGTATTCAATGTGTTTGATAGTTAGATAATTTTCTAAATTATAAACTTTACGAACAATAAGCATTAACGTTAATACCATTGCAAATCCAGAAAATACAGCCCCTGATACAAAGTAAGGGGGGAAAATGGTTGTATGCCATCCCGGTACTATTGATGTAGCAAAGTCGAATGATACAATTGAGTGAACAGAAAACACAAGCGGTGTTGATAAACCTGCTAATACTAATGACACCTCTTCAAAGCGGCTCCAATGTCTGGCTGATCCGCCCCACCCAAAACTTAAAATAGAATAGATTTTTTTCATTTGTGGCTTAATTACTCTATCTCTTATCATTCCAAAATCTGGTATTAAACCAATATACCAAAATACAATTGAAACTGTTGCATAAGTAGTTACTGCAAATACGTCCCATAATAATGGCGAATTAAAGTTTGGCCATAAAGATCCAAATTGATTAGGTAAAGGGAATAACATGTAATCTAACCAAGGTCTGCCAGTATGCAACGTAACAAATATAGCTGCGCACAATACAGCAAATATGGTCATTGCTTCTGCGCTACGATTAATAGCCATTCTCCACTTTTGACGAAATAATAATAACACTGCAGAAATTAATGTTCCTGCATGACCAATACCAATCCACCATACAAAGTTAGTGATATCCCACGCCCAATCTACCCCATTATTTGATCCCCACGCGCCAATACCTACTCCAATTGTGTATGATAAACAAGCTATTCCCCATAAAAAGGCTAAACAAGATATGGTAAATAAAACATACCAAGTTTTGTTGGCTTTCCCTTCTATTGGAGCTATTATATCATTTGAAATATCTTGGTATGTTTTGTTACCAAGTATTAATGGTTCTCTAATGTGCGATTCTGCGTGCATATAATTAAATATTCAAAATTTATATTCTAATTTATTAAGCGTGTTTGTTTGAATGTTGTTCTTTAGCGGTTGGTGCAGCATGTTCTTCATGTATCATACTTTCTTCTTGGTTACGTACTTTTAATAAGTATGACACCGTTGGTTTGATTCCAATTTCAGCTAATAGTTCATAGTTTTTATCGTCATTACGCCATGTGGTTATGTTAGCCTGTTTGTCATTTACATCACCAAACATAATAGCATTGGTTGGACAAGCTTGCTGGCAAGCTGTTTTAATAGAACCATCTTTTAATGGGGTACCAGCTTTTTTAGCGGCAACTTTACCAGCTTGTAATCTATGTTGACACATTGAGCATTTTTCCATTACCCCTCTGGTTCTTACCACTACATCTGGGTTAAGCACCATTCTACCTAAATCTTGCTGTGCGGGGTTAACATTAGCAAAATCTTTATTATCAATGTAATTAAACCAATTAAATCGACGTACTTTAAACGGACAATTATTGGCGCAATATCTTGTACCAATACATCTGTTATATGTCATCATATTTAACCCTTCAGTACTGTGAGATGTAGCTAATACAGGGCAAACCGTTTCGCAAGGTGCATGGTTGCAATGTTGACACATGATAGGCTGAAAAGTAACCTTTGGATTTAGTGATGGATTTTCCATTTCTAAATACATAGATTTAGCACCAATATGTTCTTCATGAGCTTTTACCTTAGTCATATCGGAAGTATAGTATCTGTCTATACGAAGCCAATGCATATCTCTTGTTTTGGCAACTTCTTCTTTACCTACTACATGTACGTTATTCTCTACAGTACAAGCTACAACGCAAGCAGCACAACCTATGCAAGATGTCATATCAATGGTTAAGCCCCACTTATGATTTAATCTCTCATGTTCATCCCATAAATCAACTTCGCCAATAGCTTGTTTACCGCCACCATGAGCTGGAATTGCAGCAATTGGATTAAATGCTTCTTTAGGTAATGTTTTATATTCGTTTAATGAAACCTCTCTTAATATTTGCTCCTCACGCCCCATAATGGTATGATGAATTTGTGTAGCGGCTATTTTATAGGTTTCGGATGTTGGCGTTACTTTAATATCTAAATTAATATTTTGAATGGTATTATTAGAAACAGTAGTAAAAGCATATGCATTAACACCTACTTGATGTGCAACCTTCATACTTTCTATATTTCTACCGTACCCAACTGCTAAACCAATAGTACCTTTTGCCTGACCAGGTTGTGGGTATACTGGCACTTTTACTGTTAAGCCGTTAATTGATAATTCTGCTATAGATGCAATAATATCTTGGCGCTTCATTTCATTTAAACCTAATTTTGCAACATCATCAGGGTTCATGGTAATGTAGTTATCCCAAGTTACTTTTGAAATTGGGTCTGGAAGTTCTTGCAACCATGGGTTGTTGCTTTGAGTACCATTACCCATACCTACTTTTTCATATACTAATAATTCAAATTCTGATTTTGAACCTGAATTCATTTTTGAAGCAAATGAATAAAAATCTGATATAATTGGCAACTCTATAAATGCTTTACCAATTGATTTTTTAACAGATTTTTTACTTGGGTTAATATCTTTTTTAGAATCTTTAGAAAAAAATGTTGTGCTATCAGACACCATTTCATCTACTTTTAAATCAAGTGCCTTTACATCTTTTACTAATAATGTACCTGTAGCAATATCTAATACATTAGATTCTTCATTCGTTTTATAAATCGGGTTAATATTAACTACCCCATCATGTAATGATTGATTCCAAAAGGTTTGAAAATTTGAATACTTACCCTGAAGCGTAAATACATTATAATTCCAATAGGTTTTTAAATATGAATAATAATCCGTTTTAATGTTAGCCCAAGTTAATAAAGAGTTTTGAGCTTGTCTGGTTCCTTCATATCTAGGTGCTGCAAATATTGGATTTATTGTTGGTTGCTGTAACGAAAAAGAACCAGCTTTAGGGTTTGCATCACCCCATGATTCTAAGTAATGATGATCTGGGCATACTACAGTTGCTAACAGAGATGTTTCATCTAAAGTTTGAGATAATGATACCCTTATGTTTGCTTTTTTGTAAGCTGCTTCAAATTGCAGGCTTGCAGGTGCTGTATATACAGGATTTGTATTGTATGTAATTAAAGTATTAATTTGATTAGCATTGAGTTGTTTGGTTAACCAAATTAAATCTGCATCATCACCCTTTTTTAAATTGTAATTCTTATTAATATCAATAGTTTGCGTGTAATTTTGAAGCATATGATTAATGCCATTAACTAATACTTGCATGTTATAATCATTATAACCGCAAATTACTAAAGAGTTACCTTTATGTTTGCATAAATCTTTTGCTACCTTTTGAATGTTTGCTAAAACAGATTTATCGTTTATGGTTGATGATGCAACTTTTGAAAAACCTAAGTTAGAAGCAATTTCATTATACAATGCTACAATTACAGCTCCATATTCAGATGGTTTTACCATGTATCGCTCATCTGCATTAGCGCCTGTTAATGATAAATTAGATTCAAAATGATAATGTTTACTCATTTTTAAATTTTCACGGTTTACTTTTCTCGTTTTACTATATTGATTAGCAAATTCAATTGGATTTAACCAAGTACCTAAAAAATCACATGATATACCAACGATAACATTAGCCTTAGAAAAATTATATGACGCAATTGCTTTTTTTCCAAATACTGTTTCATTAGCTTTTAATAAAGCTGAATATGAGATGGCATCATAAGTAATGTGTTTGGTATTTGCAAAACGGGTAATAAAATCATTGATTATAGCTTGTGTAGATGGGCTTATAATGGTTGAAGTTAAGATAACATTAGTGCCTCTTTTTTTTAAGCTATTAGAAATGATACCATCTACTTTATTCCATGTTGTGGTTTGTCCATTATGAACAGGACCTGTTAATCTTGCATTGTCATATAGTCCTAAAACTGAGGCTTGAACTCGGGCGCTGGTTCCACCGTATGTTAATTTTGATAGTTCGTTACCTTCAATTTTAATCGGTCTACCTTCTCTTGTTTTTACTAGGATAGAGGCGTAATCATGACCATCATAAAATGTAGTTGCATAGTAATTAGCAATACCTGGAGTAATTTCTTCTGGTTTTACAACGTAAGGAATTACTTTATTAACAGGCGTTTCACAAGCTACTAAGGCTACAGCGGCAGTAGAAAAGCCCATTAATTTTAAAAAGTCTCTGCGGCTTGTACCAGCTGTATTTGATTGATCATCAGATAATAATGACTCGAGTGGTAATGATTCTGCAAACTCGTTATTTGCAGATTTAACAAATGATTCGCTGTTTTCTAATTCTGAAAGCCCTTTCCAATATTTTTTAGACATAGTCATATTTGATATTACAATTTATTACCGATTTTATTTTTAATTAATAGTGACACTTAGCACATTCTAATCCGCCTATTTTTTCTACTGTAAATTTAACGTTTCTTTTTCCTTTATATTTTTCTTTTAATGCTTTGTGTAATCTATCATAATAAGCGTTCCCTTCCATGGCAACTTCTGTTTTTCTATGGCATTCTATGCACCACTTCATGGTTAATGGATTTTTTTGTTCTGCTACGGTCATTTTCTTTAAATCGCCGTGGCAGGTAGCGCATTCTTGTTTGCCTGCTGTAACGTGTAATGAATGGTTAAAATACACGTGGTCTGGAAGTGTATGTACTTTTATCCATTTAATTGGATTTTCAGATTGGTCATACTTACCTGTTTTAGCGTTAAAGCCAGCGGCGTGGTATATTTTTGCAATTTCTTGTTCTGAACCTGGATTTGCTGTTTTTGAAATTCCTTTATGACAGTTCATACAAACATTTACAGATGGTATGCCTGCATGCTTAGATTTTTCTACTGAATTATGGCAATACTGACATGATATTTCATTATCTCCAGCATGTATTTTATGTGAAAACTTTATTGGTTGTTCTGGTTTATAACCTTTTTCGGTTTTCCAATCGTAATATACGCCTAAATCGTAGCAGGCATCCCAGCATGATTTCATTAGCAAAGTAGATATAATTATTAAAATTAAAGCAAACATGCGGCGGTTACCCATTAACCAACATTTTACATCTTGCCAAAATGAAACTTTAGCTAATGGTTCTGAACCTTCTAATGAACGCTTTGTATTTTCAAGAACCATTTTTAGGTTTCTAAAAATACTTATTAATATTACCAACACAATAATAACTACAAGCATAATTACTAATGTAGAATTTCCTGTATTATCTGTTGCAACGTCTTGTGTATTATTACTCAAATTACCCTTTGGTGTTGCTACAACTGGAGGTTTTATAATGTATTCAACTAAGGCTTTAAGTTCTTCGTCTGACAAAAATTCAAACTCTGCCATCCCATCAGAACCGCCATTTGCAGCTACTAATGATTTTGAATACGCATCGCCAGACGCAATAAGTTTATTATTATTTTTTATCCATTTTGCTAACCATTCATTGGTTGGTTTAGGAACTCTTTCGGCAATACCAGCCAAACCAGGACCAGTTATTTTTTGATCAGTAAGCGCATGACATACAGCACAGTTTTGTTTAAATATTTTTGCAGCATCTTGGGCTACAAAAGTATTAGTAAATAATACAAATAAAAGGCAAAGTGAAATGGTAAGCTTTAGTTTGTTAATTGATGGAACTACAATAGAATTAAACATATTTGAACGCTTAGTTTTTAATATTTTTTGAGTTAAAGACAATTTTATGACAAAACACGTTGCAAAAATAACAAGAATATTAAAACTAACAAGCTTTATTTTACAATATACTTTAACTTTATACCGTTTACATCAATTTTGAAAAAGAAATCTTAGGTGTAAAAGTTATCAAGGTTATTGATGATTTTTAACTTCTTAGATTCAACTAATAAATGCTCCTTTTGATAGGAGTAACTTAGATTATTTTTTCAAAAAAAAGAAAATAAAACAGTTTCTTTTCCTCTTTCCTGAAAGGTAAAATTATCGTACTTGCCCCTCGACCAAAATTTGCAT
>JAVKLI010000050.1:0-6949 GCA_031539425.1 Bacteroidia bacterium | reverse complement strand
TCGGAAGTGATGCTGGGCTACGGCATGAGTGCCGAAAAGATTTTACCTAACATAAAAATGTTGGGTGATGTGGCTATGGGTAATGATGAGAAACTGAGAGGTTTGGCTATAGCATTTTCGCAAATAGGTGCGGCGGGTAGGTTGCAAGGGCAAGATTTATTACAACTTATTAGTAATGGCTTTAACCCACTTACGATTATCGCTCAAAAAACAGGCACATCCATGGCTGACCTTAAAAAGAAAATGGAAGATGGGTAAATAAGTTTTGCTATGGTAGAAGATGCTTTTAAAACGGCAACCAGTGCAGGAGGAAGATATTATGGAATGAATGAAAAACTGGCTAATAGTGCAGGTGGTAAGTTTAGCACCATGATGGGTAGGTTTAAAAATTCGTTAAGTAAAATTGGGTTGGTATTGGCAGAGCTTATAAAACCTTTGTTTGATATAACCACGGCTATTATTTTATAAAAAAAGTAGAAACAAGTTTTGGCACAAGCAGTGCAAGGCGTACCGTAAGTATAGGCAATAAGTTATGATGTTGTAAAGAGAAAATATTGTACTTTTAATGATACAGATTACAAAAATCGTTTTAATGGGTTCTACGATTTTTATTCAAATCTCTAAAAACTAATTTTTAGAACCTACCAGAATAATTTATTTTACATATATTTGTTAAGCCTATTAGCCTATACTAAAACGGACATACTTAATTTCTAACACACAATGACTAAATCTTTAGCCCTGTTATCAATTGCCTTAATTTTAGGCACATCATGTAATAATGATTTAAACATTGTAATGCCAGGTGGCGAAATGTGCTCTGTATATGGCGTTTTAAAGCCAACAGATACCATCCAAAAAATTCGAATTAATAAAGTATTTGTTACCAAAGGCGATGCCAAAGAAGCCGCTAAAATTACAAGTATGGTTAATTACAACCAAGGTGAATTGAAAGTAGTATTGGAAAGATTTATAGACAAAAACGGGGTTTATACCCAAACAACTACTACCATTGGTAATGCTACCAAAAAACAAATTATTTTAAACGAATCAGTGGTTACTACTGCCGGCGGTACATTTAGTAACCAGCAACGAATTTGGACTACTAACGATAAAATTTTTAAAACAGGAGATTATAAAATATCTATATATAAAATGCCTAAAGATTCGCTTTTAGCCTATGCCTCCACCACAATGATAGATAGTATTTTTACCTACTACAATGGCACATCATCAGGTGGAATAGGCTACCAAATGCCATTTATATATATTCCCAATAATCCTAGTTACCCAGAACATGGCTTTTATCCCGCACAACCTACATCAAGTGATAGATATAAATATACTGACTTTTCAAACTTTGACTCAGACGTACAGATTAATTTTGTTACTTCAAAAAATGCTAAAGCTTATGATTTAAACTTACGATTACATTATATTGATAATTATACTGATGGTACGTCTGCTATCCATTTTATTGATTTAGACTTTGATTATATTAACGTGGAAGACCCCTCTAAAATAGAGCTTATCAAAGGTTTTAATTTTAATCCATTTAGGTTTTTTAGTAACCTTGCTTCAAAACTATCTCAAACCAATTCAAGCAATGTAAAAAATAGAAAAGTAGACTATATAGAAACTAACCTCATGGCCTGTAATAACGATTTATATATGTATTTTTTAGTTAATACGCCATCATCAACTATAGCTCAAGATAAACCAATATATACAAACATTACTAATGGTGTTGGCGTGTTTGCTTGCCAAACAACCTCTACAACCCGTAAAGATTTGTGGGGTAGCTTTATTGATAAAATAGCTTGTCATGCCATTACATTTCCTTATAAATTTTGTAATTTTTCTACTGGAACCCCAGCAATAACAATTTGTAACTAACGTTTTTTTTAACAAAGTAATATTAATAAAATGATCTCAAACAATAATTTTAATAGCATTATAGAAGCTATTGACGATATTAAACAAGGCAAAATTGTAATAGTTGTAGATGATGAAGATAGAGAAAATGAAGGTGACTTTATTGCTGCATCAGAATGTATAACCCCCGAATTAGTTAACTTTATGGCTATGCATGGAAGAGGATTAATTTGCGTAGCTATTGAAGAAGATAGAGCCAATAAATTAAATTTAAAATTAATGGTTAATGCAAATACCGCATTACATGAAACTGCGTTTACAGTATCTGTTGATTTAAAAGGCTATGGATGCACTACAGGAATTTCAGTAAATGATAGAGCAAAAACCATTAAAGCCTTAGTAGATGACACTAAAACACCAGATGATTTTGGTCGACCAGGTCATATTTTTCCATTAATAGCAAAAAACGGCGGCGTATTAAGAAGAGCCGGACATACCGAAGCTACAGTTGATTTAGCACGCTTAGCTGGATTTAAACCAAGTGGCGTACTAGTAGAAGTTTTAAATGCTGACGGAACTATGGCAAGATTAAATGACTTAATTGAAATTGCTAAAAAATTTAATTTAAAACTAATTAACATTAAAGATTTAATTGAATACCGATTGTCACAAGAAACAATAATTAAACGAATAGTAGAAGTTGATATGCCTACATCTCGAGGCGACTTTAAGTTAATATCTTATCAAGTTCAAAACTCTAATGTGGAGCATTTAGCACTCATTAAAGGCTCATGGAGCAAAAATGAAGAGGTGATGGTAAGGGTACATTCATCGTGCATTACAGGTGATATATTTGGCTCTTGTAGATGCGACTGCGGCGAACAATTAACCCAAGCCATGGAAATGGTAAATAATGCCGGAAAAGGCGCTATTTTATACATGAACCAAGAAGGACGAGGAATTGGATTAACCAATAAATTAAAAGCTTACAAACTTCAAGAAAATGGTAAAGATACTGTAGAGGCTAACTTAGAACTTGGATTTAAGGCCGACGAACGAGACTATGGCATTGGCGCGCAAATAATTAAAGATTTAGGTATTTCAAAAATTAAATTAATATCAAACAATCCCGTTAAACGAATAGGGTTAATAAGCTATGGTATTGAAGTTGTATCTGTAATGCCAATTAAAATTGAACCTAATAAGCATAATGCTAATTATTTAAAAACTAAAAAAGAAAAGCTAGGGCATTTGTTATAATTAAAAATAAATATTTTTTATCTCGTTAACATAATTTATAAGGTTTTCAAACAACTTATTCTTTAGAGAATATTTTTATAAAAATTAGATTTATATGTTAATTTTATTTAAAGTGTTGAAAATCAAAAACATAAAACTAAAAAACATATTTTATACTAATTAAATAATAAACCATTTAATATGTTTATAATATTTTAACATAATGATTGTGATAAGTTTATAGGCTATTTCAATGTTTACAAATGAAAAAAATATTAATTTATAATTAATAGTATTATATTTGTGAGGTAAACTAAAAAATCATGTTACTATGAAAAAAATTATTACAAGCATTTGCATTATATTTTTAAGCTTCGGGTTTATTAATATATCATATAGTCAATCTAAAGCTAAACAAGTACAAGGCAGTAGGAAGCCAGCACCTAAAAAAAAAGCTGATAATCCTAAAAAAGCTGATAATCCTAAAAAAGATGTTGCTAAAAAAGATGTTGCTAAAAAAGATGTTGCAGAAAATGCAATTGATCCAAACACACTTAAAACAGTTTGGATGATGGGTTTTCATGGAGGTTGTTTAATAAACGCTAATGCAGATGGTAATTATGGGATTAATTCTGGAAATCTTGGCTTAAATTTAAGAACCCCGTTTTTATTTCATCAACTTATAGCTTTAAGATTAAAAGCTGATGTTCACTCCGTTGGTCATATTAAAGCGTATAATAACCAAGAAACAGTATATGACAATAACTGCATTTTAGGAGGAGGCATTGTTGCAAACATTTATAGTGGCAGCAGAATTTCCTTTTATGCAGAAGGGGGTATAAATAGTGTATTTGCTTCAAATCAAATTTCAAAAACTGCTTCAGCTATAGGTGGATATGGGTTGGCTGGTTTAGAAGTATATTCACTAAATAAATCATTAACCGGATTTATAGAATTAGGGTATGTAACAAATGGTATTTTAGCTAATGCTGATGTTATAACTAATAATGGAAAAATTACAGATGCTTCATCAGTATATAAAGGTGTTACTATTGCAGCTGGTTTAAGATTTAAATTATTCAATGGTTTTACTAATGGCGGTTCACCATCAGCAAAACCTTCAAAGGCAGATTCTAAAGTTAAAGCTGCTAAAGCAGACAAAAAAGCATTTAAAGATGCCCCAGCAAAGAGTAAATTTGATAAAGCTGGTACTAAGAAAAAATAAGACTGATTCTTCTAGAGTTAAAGTATAAAACTTAAATTTTATTTTTTTCTTCAAAACTATTATCTTTGATATAGTTAGTTCTTTGATTAAATGAAAATATTGGGTCCGACTGGTTTTGACAGCGAGCGCGATAGATAAGTAAGCAAGTAGTGTGTTGTAAATATGGCACTTAAATCCTAATTTTCAACAATTTCAAATGGCGAAGAGAATTCTTACGCTATGGCAGCCTAAACTAAGTTTACGCAGCCATTGTAGCCCTCATAGCACCATTGCTTTGCGATGAGTACGCTGCATTATAAACAAGCAATTTGAATTAAGCATGCTATTAATTAATTCAATACAAATAGCTAAGTTTAAATTTGGTTTGATAGTGTGCCAGGTTTAAATCGAAAAATAAACAGTATCTAAACTTTGTAGAAAGCTTATATATTCCTTGTTTGGACGAGAGTTCGAATCTCTCCGGATCCACTCGGGGGGAAGAAATTGATTTTTCAGTTTCTTCCCCTTTTTTATTTCCTCTGTAAGCCCCATTATACTTACAAAGTAGCGTTATCACATTTAGCATTTTTGGAGTTCGATACGTTGTTTTTTCAAAAATCAACTTTTCGGGATAAATCGAACTCAATATTCTTTGTTTTGCTACTGTATCCTTGCTGCGGTAGTGCTTTTCAACGGTTTTTATAATCTCAAGACTATCATCAATTAAATGTCCGTGGTTTTCAATCTCTGACAACAACTTAGCCTCATCATTCTCGAACTTTAATAAAGTTTCCTCAATATCAACTTTCATTTCTTTATAATCAGTAGATGTTATTTCGCCATCCAATACCATTGCTTTAGCATTTTTAAGCCGTTGTTTTTGTTTAGCCACATCTTGTTGCACTTTTGTCTATTCGGTTCTCACGGTATTGTTTCTACCTTTAAATCCATTCTTTAAAATTTCAGCAAACAAATTAATGCTTTGTACGTTTGGCTTTATTTTAGAAAGCATTTTTTCAAATTCCTCATTTACAGTTTGGGCTTTATGGCGTTCCTTACAACCCTTACTGCAATGGTAATAATAAAACAATGTCCCCATTTTACCTCTTGATGACGAAGCGGTTAGTGTTCTTTCGCATATTGCACACTTTAAAAAGCCCCGCAATGGAAACTCATCTCTAATAGTTTGAAATTTGTTAGGTAATTTCTTTTTTCTACCTTCTAAAATATCTTGAACCTCTAAAAATGTTTCTGTTGGTATAATTGTTTCGTGAATGCCATCTACCCAATGTTCAGGCTCATCTCTAAAAGCAGGAATCATTACTTTTTCTATATAGCCTTTGTTGCGTAACAGTTTCCAAAACGAATTTCGTTCGCATTTTAAGCCTTCTTTATACAGTTTTAAACGTAATTCCTCAATGTTATATAACCCAGTTGCAAACTCCGTAAATGCACGTTTTACAAGCTCTTCTTTTTTACCACCTTCAGGTGCTATAATCGGTCTGTTATTTATATCACGAGTATTTATATAACCTCGTAAGAAAGCCCCTAACCAACGTCCCTCTTTCTTTCCTCTACGAATACCGTGAAATATATTTAATGCCCTACGGTCGTTATCCACTTCGGGTGCGGCAAGGTATATTGCTAACATTATTTTACTTTCGGGTATTTCAAAATCTAATGGTTGCTCAATAGATTGAGGTTCTACCCCCATTTTTTTCAAATCCCTAATTGTAATATAAGCTTCAGCAACATTACGAGAAAACCTATCCCACTTTAAGAAAAGTATATTATCTACATATCCGCTATTCTTTTTAATGAATTGCATAATGTTAAGCCATTCAGGGCGGTTGAATGTTTTACCACTCTCATCATCGTTATAAAACCCTACAATTTCAATATTATTGTTTTCACAATAACGATGTAATTTATCTTTTTGGTCAAATGGACTATATCCGTTATTTTGCTCGTCAGTTGATACACGAGTGTATATGATTGCTCTACGTTTCATAATGATTGTGTTTTATATATGTCATACATAGCATCAACCCTATTGTGTTCAACAATAGTTAATGATACTTTGTTATTCTTTAAACTAAAATTACTTGGAGTTTTGTTTGATTTCATTTTCATTATTGGTTAATTCCATTTGACGTTTTGAGTGTTCTCTATCCATAGTATCAAATACTATTTCAGCCATGTGGTACAACCAATCTCTTAATTCAATAACTTCTTCATCGGTATAAAAAATGCCATCCGTATTGAGTATTTTTTTACACTCAACCAACGATATTTTTTTATTATCAAAAGCAGATTTCATTACAGAACCGCTATTTGAAAATGTTTTTTTACCTTAAAAAAGAACGAATTATTGAGAAAATAAATACCTGCTAAATACAATTCAAGTATAGGTGGGTTCTAAAAATTAGTTTTTAGAGGTTTGAATAAAAATCGTAGAACCCATTAAAACGATTTTTATAATCTGTACCGTCAAAAGTACAATATTTTTCCTTTACAACATCATAATCTATCTATCAGTGTATTTAATGTCTAATCTTATGGTTTGTTCGTACCTAAATAAGTTGTAAGTTAGGTTGATAAGTCCTATTATTCCAGTGGCTCTTACTATCC
>JAVKLI010000049.1:0-3052 GCA_031539425.1 Bacteroidia bacterium | reverse complement strand
TTATTATAGTTCAGTTTTTGTGTTTAATTAAAAACACTTGTTTATAAAAACAACCAACTAAGGTCTTCGTGTATTAGAACAACATTTAGTGCTCTCTCTCTACGTAATTAAGGTTTTTGAGTATTTTCATTTTTAATTTAACTGGTTAAAATGTTAAAATGGATTAGAACAGTTTAATAAATATAGTAAAAAAATAATGTAAAAGCAATTTATTTTACGCCTTAACCAGCTTACCGCTTTGTAGTATAAAGCCATTTGGGCTGCTAAACCTATAAAAATAAACCCCTGCATTTAAGCGGCTTAGGTTAAGCTCTGTTTGCTGCTGGGTAATAGGCTGCTGCATTACTACTTGGCCTAGGCTGTTTACAATTTGTATAGTAGTGTTAGGCGTAAAGCCTTGTATATTTAAAATGTTTTGCACTGGGTTGGGGCCAACTAAGTAGCTAAACACTTGTGTGCCTTTTGGTAATTCATTAGTGTTTAAAACCTCTCCATTGGGGCCTATTTTTACCATGATAGGATCCATGAAATTGTAAAAAGGATCAGGTGAATAGATTATATTTGGATATTTATCATATGCACCAAGTAACACAACTCCACCATCATTTGTAGCTAAAACACTGTAAACATGATATGTTGATTCTCCACCTACAAAACGGGTCCATTTTATATTTAGATTGCTGTCTATTTGGCTACATCCCATAAAAATTTTTGTACCTTTTTTGTAAGTAATTTCATCTTTATATTTAAAACAGTTACCTCCTATGTAAATTTTATTAGATGAAACAAAATCAATTGCTTCAAAAATTGCGGGGATATGCTCTCTATTTAAAACTGGTAAGTCTTGTGATGTAAATTTTGAACCAGTGCTTTTCAATTTTGAATTGTTTTTCATGTTAAACTTTACTAATGGGATATAGCTATCAAACTCATAAGTCATGAGGTAGCTGCTGTCATTCATTAGTTTAATGTCACTGTAATGATTTATAGGGCCAGGTATTGACAAGAAAGAATCTATAATTTGTAATGTTTTAAAGTCATGGGTAAATAAATTTTCCATTCCACTAATTGGTTTTGCATGGGTTATTTTATAATTTTTACTTTTAGGGTCCTGAATAAATGAATGAGGAGTAAGCACAGTAGGATTTGTAAACGTTCCAATAGACACTTGGCGAATTAAATCACCATGTATAGTCAGCTCAAAAAATTTTGTTGCTGATTTAGCATAGTTAATTGACACTATATAAGGCGATCCTAAATTAAAAGTAAGCAAAAATGTATTTTGAATTGTTTTTATAACATTTGGACCTGATGTGATCATACTATCAGATGTGTAACCTAAAATAGGGTGTTTTTTTGTGTATAGAATATTGAGGTTATTATCAAATTCTGTAAAAAATACATTACTATAAGCACGGCTTGAGCGTCCGCTCATCCCAATAACTATAATGTGTTGATTGGGTAAAATAAATAATTTTCGAATATTACAATTACTATCTATGTTTAAGTATGCACTTGAATTTTGTAGTATCCCGTTCTTATTAACTTTATAAATTTTAGTTTTATAGTTGGGTATGTAATCTTTAGTCCATTGATAAAATATAGTAAAAATATTTGCAGAGCTATCTTCTACAGCACTTCCAAAAAAGTCATTTTCTTCTATAAAGTTAGAATTTGTGTATGCCCAATGCGTTTGCTGTGCATTAATGTTGTTAAAACAAAGTATGAATAATATAGTGGTAAATTGAAGTTTCATATGTATAATTTTAATAAGTTACTTTTTTCTTTAAAAAAGCACATCACTGTTGAAACAATGATGTGCTGAAGTTTTTTTTATTGAGTTGACATTTGAGTACCATGAACATTTCCAAATAAAATATCTAAAGCATGATAATCAAATCCGGATGAATTAGGATCTCGAGCAACTTTGTATTTAAAATTTAAAGCTGCTTTTCCTAAGTTAGTTTGTTGCTGGCAATCTAAGTTATTTTGAACAATTAATAATGCTTGATGGTAAAAGAAATTCATGTAATTGGCAGGAATTAATATGTTATTATTATTTATTGCATTAGTACGTGTAAATAGTCTGTATGGGTAAATTGAACCAGGAGCTGAAGCAACACCTTGACTATAAACGGTAAGTTGAGTTACTTTGTTTACATTTGTAACGTAACTGGGAAGAGCAGAGATAGCTATATTATCAGGATAAGCTCCATCGTAATAAACGTTAAATCTAACTCCTTGTGCACGTAAGTTACAGTACCTTGTAAGTTCAGTTGTAGCATCTTTCCATCCATATTTATCATTAAGATTAGAATTTGCACCAAATTGCCCATTTTCATTACCTAAATAATTACCATAAAACCAACCAACTACAAATGGGTTTTGCTTATTGCCTACTAAAGTCCAAGTATTAGAAGCTGTTTTACCTACATACCCAGTACGCAGCGTGTATTCAACCAATGTGCCTGCATTTATTTCTTTACGAATTAAATCGGCATATACCATATCTTTATCGCTTTCTGCAATGCTGTTTAGGAAATTATTTACACCATTATTCATATTAGTAAACGCATTAGCAATGTTACTAAAATCAACTGTGCCATCTACATTTTTTAATATACTAAAGGTGGTTTCGTTACTGTATTCTTTATCATAATCGGTTGGGATATAACGATGGTCATAATTAAGCGCCGCTTCTAAATAAAACTCTGTTGAGTCTAAACTATAGGCATCGCTAGCTGTGCGGGTTTTTGCGTTATTGGTATTGTAGTTTTTTACTTTGCTTATAAAGTTTTGTAAACTACGCTCCAGCTTGGCATCGGCTTCTGATATGTCGCTGTTAGGTTTGTTATTATTACTGGGTTGGTTGTCTTCTTTTTTACAGCTTAGTGTAAAAAAGGTAGCTGCAGCTACTAGGGTTATACATATTTTTTTCATGGTTGTTTTAATTTTAAAGTTTGTTAGTTAATTGTTTTTATTATAGTTCAGTTTTTGTGTTTAATTAAAAACACTTGTTTATAAAAACAACCAACTAAGGTCCTCGTTTATT